>JABFRG010000068.1 GCA_013141295.1 Polyangiaceae bacterium | reverse complement strand
GCCCGGGCCCGATACGATCGCGCCGCTCCTTGCGGACTCTCCCACGGGACGTCGCTGCGTGGTGCCGGCACTTTCCGCGGCGGACGAGGCGCGCTGCGCCCGCGGCGACGAGGTCGACCAGCCAGGCTTTTGCTTCGTTCCCCGGCGCGGAACCTCGAAAGGCTTCTCCCCGCATCTTCGCCTGACGCGCGACGCCGCGCCCCTGGAAGTGCCCTTCTCACGCTTGGTCGTGGTCTGCGATGTCCCCTGAAGTCCTGAATTTTGCGACGCGCGCGGAGTTTTCGCGGATCCCACTGTAGGCTCGGGCGCCTTCGCGCGTTGTCCCTTCGGGTCCACGCTCGAAACCCTACCCATCGCTCTGGAGGCGCGAGCCTCGCCAAGGATGCCCATGCCCCGTTCGCTTCGCCCTGGTTTGGCACTCGTCCTGCTCACTTCGGTCATCGCGTGCGGAGGCGCCATGGGAGAGTCCATGTCGGCGAAGAGCGCGGGCGCGCCGCCGGCCGCCGAGATGGCGAGCCCCTCGGTGAGTGGCGACATGGCCAAGAAGGACTTCGGTGAAGAGGGCGAGCCCAAGCCGGGGCCCAAGACCTGGAAGCGCGCCGGGGCTGCCACCCACGCGGCCCGCATCGCCATCGGCGACAAGGAGACCCTTCCGCTCCGGGGCATGCAGTTCAAGGTGGAGATCGACGGCTTCCGCGCCCGGGTGGTGCTCGACGCCTACTTCGAGAACGATCGTGACCGCGCCTACGAGGGCAATTTCCAGCTGCGCCTTCCGGACGATGCCACGCCCTATTTCTTCGCCTTCGGGGAGACCGACTTCGAGCGGCGGCCGGCGACGGCCGTCGCTGCGGACCCTGCACCCAAGCCGGTAGCGGGGCCACGCGCGCCGCAGGCGACCGAGCCGCAGCTGGAGAAGGCCGCGTTCTTCCCCAAGGGCGAGCAGCAGAAGCTCGGCACCTCCGCGCCACTCATCATGGCCGCCCGCGCCAAGACCTGGCACAACCCCAAGGAGGCGCGCATCGTGCCGCGCGAGAAGGCGGCGTTCGCGTTCACCGAGACCACCCGGGCCCAAGCCGATCCGGCGCTCCTCGAGTGGGCCGGCGCCGGCATCTTCAACGCGCGCGTGTTCCCCATCGCCGCCCACAAGATTCACCGGGTGGTGCTGGCCTACGACGTGAGCCTGGTACGCGCCGGCAAGGACTTCGAGTACCGGCTCGAGCTCCCGGATGCCGCCGGCAACGTCTCGGTGGACGTGAGCACCTCGGGCCCCATGACCAGCGAGCCCAAGCTCGCCGCCGACGTCGATCACGGACGCAGCTACTTCCACGCCGATGGCGCGCCCGGCCGCGCGGGCGGCGATCACGCGCTCACGTTCCGCGCGAGCAACCTGGGAAATCCGGTGCTCACCGGGAGTGATCCCCAGGTGGGCCCCACCTTCACCGCGAGCGTGGTGCCGAACCTCCCCGCCCGCGCCGCCAGCACGCGTGACGAGGCGGTGTTCCTGGTGGACACGTCGCTCTCGTCGAACCCAGACCGCTTCAACGTCTTCATGAAGCTCCTGGCCGCGAACCTGGAGAACAATCGCAGCACCCTCAAGCGCTTCAACGTCCTGTTCTTCGACGTGCAAACCACCTGGTGGCGACCGGCCTGGGTCGAGAACACCAAGGAGAATGCCCAGCGCCTCCTGGCAGAGATGAACAACCTCACGCTCGAAGGCGCCACCGACGTCGGCGCGGCACTGGCTGCATCGCAGGCGCCACCGGGGGCCCAGAATCAGGACCGCTTCGATACGTTCCTGCTCTCCGACGGTGCCGCCACCTGGGGCGAGAGCGACAAGAACATCATGGCCCACGCCCTGACGCGTGGACCGCTGTTCGCGTACCAGACCGGCCTTGCGGGCACCGACGGCGCCGCCCTGGCGCGGTTCGCCCGCGAGAGCGGCGGCGCGGTGTTCTCGGTGGTGGGCGAAGAAGAGATCGCGAAAGCGAGCACCGCCCACCGCGCGCGCCCGTTCCGTCTGGTGTCCGTGAAGGGTAGCGGCGCCGACGATCTCGTGGTGGCCGGACGCCCGCGCACCATCTATCCGGGGCAGGCCCTTTTTCTGGGTGGACGCGGCGCGCCCAAGGATATGACCGTCACGGTGGAGCAAGACGGCAAGGAGACCCCGGTACGCGTCGCGCTCGCCGCCGCCATCGAGAGCCCGCTCGCACCCCGGGCCTACGGACAGATCGCCACCTCGGTGCTGGAGGAGATGGGCAAGGCCACCGAGGCCACGTCTCGCGCCTACGCCATCCACTATCGGGTGGTCGGCGAGACCTGCTCGCTGGTGATGCTCGAGAGCGACGCCGACTACGCGCGCTTCGGGATCCAGCCGGAGCGCGAGGCCGAACGCGTGAAAGCCGAGCTCGCCTCGGTCGTCGCCGCCCGCGCCGACGCGGCGCTCCAGGGCTCGCTGGCGGACCCCAAGGCGTACATGCTCCGCTGGCTCGATGGCCTCGCCGAGAAGCCGGGCATGAAGATCGCCATCGGCGAAGAGCTGCGCGCGGTGGTGCGCGCGATGCCAGAGGGCGCCTTCGTGGTGAAGCCGAACGCCCTGGAGATCAAGGGGCGCACCAAAGACGTCCCCGGTCAGGCCTACGCTGCCGAGCTCCTCACTCCCGGCAAGCTCAGCTACGACGCGGCCACCGCCGAACTGCAAGCGCGACGCGGCAAGTACGGTGCGGGCGACGCGCTGCGAGCACTCTCTTCGCTGGTGGAGCAAACCCCGGGCGACGCCATCCTGGCCCGCGACGTGGGCTTCTCGGCTATGGAGCTGGGCCTCCCGGCGCACGCGTTCTACCTCTTCCGCCGGGTGGCCGACGCGCGCCCCTGGGAACCGCAGTCGTACCGCGCCATGGCCGACGTGCTGGGCCGCATGGGCATGACCGACCTCGCGATGATCTACTTCGAGGTGTCGATGCTGGGCGAGTGGAACCCCCGCTTCGGCGAGTTCCGGAAGATCGCCGCGGTGGACTACGTCCGCTTCCTCCGGCGCGTGCAGAAGGGCGAGCTGAAGACCAGCGCGCCCGCCTTTGCCGAGCGGCGACTCGTCGCCATGAACGAGGCTACCCAGCTGAAAGGCGCCGACCTGGTGGTGATGATCACCTGGAACACCGACAACTCCGACGTGGACCTCCACGTGACCGAGCCCAACGGCGAGGAGTGCTTTTACCAACACCGGAGCACCAGCCTGGGCGGCGAGCTCACGCAAGACGTCACCCAGGGCTACGGCCCGGAGATGTACGTGATGAAGCGCGCCGCGAGCGGGAGCTACCAGGTGCGCGCCAAGTACTTCACGTCGCAGCGAAACCGCGCCAGCGCCCGGACCAAGGTCTACGCGCAGGTCATCGAGGGTTGGGGTACCCCGCAGGAGCGGGTCACCGAGAAGAACGTGACCTTGGCCGAGGGCAAGGAAATGCACGACATCGTCCAGGTGGCGGTGACCGCCAAGTCCGCGCCGATGGCCCGCTAACGCGCTCCTATCGCGGGCCCAGCAACGTGGTAGAAGCCCCTCATGAGCTTCGGACGCAATCCCCACGTAGCCAAGGCGGAAGCCGAAGAGCTGAAAGCCGCAACCGCCAAGGACGCCAAGGCCATGGAGCTCGCGTGGCGCGAGGCCGCTCGCCAATGGGAGCGGGCCGCCGACCGCGAAAAGGACGGCAAGCGCCGCACCGAGTACGCCGCCAAGGCCGAAGCCGCGCGCGCCAACGCCGACGGTGGCGAAGCGCCGGCCGATACCGACGAAAGCGCAAGCGAGCCCGCACCCCCGGTCGACAAGCTCCTCGTCAACTGACCGTCAGCGACGCGGGTTGAAGTCGAAGGTCACGCGAAGCGCGAGGCCGAGCTCGGTGGCGCCGCCGATGGTCCGCGTACTGCCGCGCGTCTCGGTGTAGATCGGACCATTACCCAGCCACCCGGAGTCGTGCGTGTTGCTGTAGGTGTACGTCGACTTGGTCGCGGTGATATCGCGGCCCAGGTAGAGCGATAGGCCGACGCTCGCCCGGCCATCCCGCACGCGCATCCCATTGGGAGAGACGCCCACGCCGAGCTCGACGCCCGCGTAGGCCGCCGCGCCGCTGGCGCCCGGGTCGGGCGTGCTGTCGCCAAAAGAGAACGCCGAGCGGCCAACGCCGCTGTAGGCGCGCCACCCCGCGATGCCCCGCGCGTCGAAGGTCATCGGCCCTGCCGGAAGCGAGACGCCAAGCGTCAGTCCGCCGCCCGCGCGATGGCTCGATAGCAGCGCACTCGAAGCATCGAAGAGAAGCCCAGCACGGAGGACGGAATACCCCACCGCCCCTTCGATACGCGCCGTGGCGCCCCCGTCGTAGTCGCTCCCGCGCGAAGAGGTTCCGCCGACGGAGAAACCCACCGTCAGGTGTAGCTGCGATGGGGCCGGCTCGTGAGCCAACACGACTGGCGCAGGCGCGTCCGGTGCAGTTTGGCCGGGAACCGACGGCGGTACGCCTTCGTCGGCATGCGCGCGGGCGGAATGGGAGAAGAGAACTGCGATCAGGAGCACCGAGGCCAAGCGTTTCATACGTCGGCGCCTTTGCAGCCCACGTGCCGAGCAAGCTCGCCGGACTTTCCGAGCCTGTGAAGGAGCTTCTGTGCACGCCGCTGCACAGAAGCACGTCGCAAGTGTCGGAGCGCTGCACTACTGCGGAAAGAGACCGGCCGCGGCGAGGACGTCGAGGTGCGCCTGGAGCGCAGCGTCTTCGGCGAGGGCGAGCTGCGCGTCGACGTCGCGGGCCCGACGATCCGCGTCCACCACCTCGAGGTTCGAGGCGCCGCCGGCCTTGTAGGCGACCATGGCGAGGTCCGCAGCTTCGTGTGCGAGCGCGGCGGCGCGCTGCGTCTTCTCGAGGGCGACCTTCGCGCGGTCGAGGGTGGTCTCGGCGATGCGCAGCTCGGCGGTCGACTGCCGCTGAAGGGCTTCGCGACGGTACTCCGCCTGGGAGAGAACGGCGCTTCGTTCGCGAGTGAGGCCGTAGCGGAGGCCGCCGTCGTACACCGGCCACGAGAGGATGAGCTGCGCCTGCCAGCCGGTGTTGGGCTGCGTGAGCGTGGGCGGGTTCTGGTAGAACGGCTGGAACGCGCCCGAGAGGATGGGCATGTACTCGCGCCACGCGTCGCGGTTGGCGCGACGCGCGGCCCACACACTCGCCTCCTCGCGCTTCAGGTCGGCCCGCTGCGCGGTATCGGCGGCGGTACCAGCAAGGCGCGGCGCTTCCGGAAGCTTCGGTACGTCGACGGTGTCGACCGCATGGTCGAGGCCCAGCGCGACGCCGAGGTTCTCCCGCGCACGTGCCAGGTTGGACTCGGCGTTGGCGAGCTGGGCCAGCGATAGCTCGACTTCCTGGCGGGCCCGCACCACGTCCAGGCGAGAACCGACGCCGCCACCGAGGCGCGCGTCGGCGTTGTCGAGGTGCGACTGCGCGCTGTCCTTGGCGGTGGTGCTGACCTCCACTGCGCGCTTCTGCAAGATCACGCCGAAGTATGCGCGTGCCGCCAGCAGCGCCACGTCGCGATCGGTGGCGCGTGCCGCGGCGCGTGAAACGTCGACCGCGTCGTCGGCGCGGCGGTAAGCCCCCCAGCGCGCTGGCGCGAAGATGGGAACGGCGGCGGTGATGTTGGCGCCGAACGAGTCGACGCCCAGCGCCACGCGACCTCCGACGATCCGGTCGTCGTCGATACGCGTGTAGGTTGCACCCACGACGAGGGTGGGAAACGACGCCGCACGAGCCTGCACCATCAAGCCTTCGAGCCGCGCGATGTCCGCCTTGGCAACGAGCGAGGTGGTGCTGCGCTGCTTGGCGGTGGTGATGGCGGCGGCGAAGGTGGTGGTCCGCACCTCCTGGGCAGCGGCGGCGGTGCTGATCAGCAGGGTCGCTGCGAACAGGCACGAGAACGACGCGGGTCTCACGACGTCCTCGAGGGCGCTTCTGTGGCGCGAATGGCCGGCCAGAGCTTGTTCACGATGCCGCGCGCGAAGGCGGCGTCGAGGGGGGCGTTGCGAAGGAGCAGGCGATACCAGATGGGGCCGTACATGAGATCCAGGGTCAAGGGGACGTCTACGTTGGCGCGAACCTCGCCGCGCTCGATGCCGCGCTCCAGCATGCGGGCGCCCACCGAGCGCCGCTTCTCGATGAAACCTTCGCGGAACTCCCGCGCCACTTCGCTGTTGGCCTGGGCCGCCCCGATGACGCTCGCCACCGCGAAGCCCCAGCGGCCGTTGCCCAGCGCGCGGCAGGTCCGGATGAGGAACTCGCGCAGATCGTCCTCCGCCGAGCCGGTATCGGGGTCGACGATGTCGCGCTGCGAACGGGAAAGGCACGCCTCCATCGCCAGGCGACTCTTGGTAGGCCACCATTTGTAGATGGTCTGCTTTGAAACGCCGGCGCGCTCGGCAACCCCTTCGATGGTGAGGCCGTCGTAGAGGTTCTCCTCCATCATCTGCACCGTGGCGTCGAGGATCTTGGCGTGACAGCTCTCGCTGCGCGGGCGGCCACGGGGCGCGGCCTCCTTGGACGCCGCGGCGGTTCGACCGCGCGCGGGGCGAACGCGACTAGGGGCCTGCATCGGCGGCCACCTCGGTTACCGGCATGCCATCGGCCAGATCGTCCATCGGATTCATGACGACCTTGTCGCCGAGGGTGACGCCGCGAAGCACTTCGAGCTCTTTGCCCAGATCGCGACCCAGCTCGATGGGTGCAAGTTGCACTTTTCCACCGACCACTTTGGCGACCAGCGTGCCCTCCTTGCGCACCACCAGCGCCGACGCGGGAATGAGCATGGGCGCCTCGGAGCGCTCCACCGTGAAGCGGGTGTACACGAAGGCGCCCGGGAGCAGCTTGCCGTCCCCCTGCACCTCGACCTCGGCCCGCAGCGTCCGCGTGGCCATGTCGAGAACGCCGCTGGTGCGCGCGATCTTTCCTACCGCGAGCTGGTTGGGCGCGCTGGGGGCGAACACCTCCGCCGAGAGGCCGGTCTTCACGTCGCGGGCGAGCCACTGGGGAACGTCCACCAGCACCCGCAGCACCTGCACCTGCGAGATCTCGAAGAGCGGTACGCCGCCGGCGCTCCCGGCGCTCACCAACGCGCCGCGATCGGCCCCGCGCCGGGTGATGATGCCGTCGAAGGGGGCCGTCACCCGCTGGTAGGCGAAGAGGGCACCGAGCCTTTGCACTTCGGCCTGCTTGGTCTTGAGGGCGGCCTGGGCGGAGTTCGCCTTGGCCCGGGCGTCGTCGGCGGCTTGCTGCGCCACCACTCCCGCGCCGGCCAGCTTCTCGTTGCGCGACGCGGTGCCCTGCACGATGGTGAGGTTCTCGCGCGCTTCCTCCAGCTGGGCCGCCGCGAGGCGACGATCCTCGGCGGTCTCCGGAGCGTCGATCTCCGCCAGGAGCTGCCCGGCCTTCACCGCGTCGCCCACGTCCACCAGGTTGCGCCGCAGGTAGCCGGCGGCCCGGGCGTAGAGCTGCGTCGTCTCCTTGGGGGCCACCGTGGCGGGCAACTGGATCGTCGACTTGGCCTGCCCGCGCCCCACCACCGCGACGCGCACCGTGCGCGGCGCAGCCTTCTCGGCTTGTGCCCGCGCCACCGACTCGCGCAGGGCGAGGCGCGGAGCGATGCTGAAGTGGTACACCGCGAAGCACGCGGCGGCGGCCAGGAGGACCAGGAAGAAGAAGCGTCCGGCGCCACCGCGCGGGGCGTGCGCGAGATCGCTCCGGCCTTGCGGGGCCTGTTCGTTCTCGTCGTGGGTCTGGGTCGTGCCTTTCATTTCTCGAGCTCCGGATCGACAACCGCGACCTGGTCCTTCTTCGTGAGCACGCTGTAAACCACGGGCACGAAGAAGAGGGTCGCCAAGGTAGCACCTGAGAGGCCGCCGATGACGGCGCGCCCCAACGCGGCATTCTGCTCACCGCCCTCGCCGAGACCGAGAGACATGGGAAGCATGCCGATGAGCATGGCCATGGCGGTCATCACCACCGGCCGCAAACGTACCCGCCCTGCCTCGAGCGCCGCTTCCAGCGCGCCCTTCCCGTGGACCCGCTGGTCGCGGGCGAAGGTGACGATGAGGATCGAGTTGGCGGTGGCCACGCCGATGCTCATGATCGCCCCCATGATGGAGGGGATGCTGAAGGTGGTGCGGGTGACGAACAGCGCGACGACGATCCCCACCGCCGCGCCCGGAAGCGCCATGAGGATGATGAACGGATCGCGCCACGACTGGAAGTTGATGACCATGAGGCCGTACACCAGGAGCGCCGCGAACACCAAGCCCAGCCCCAGGCTGCGGAAGCCTTCGCGCATGCTGTCGGCTTGGCCGCGCACCGTCATGGTGGAGCCGGGCGGCAGCTTGGGCGTGTACTTCTCCACCAGGCTGTCGACCTTGGAGGCCACCGAGCCCAAGTCCGTGTCCTGCACGTCGGCGCGAATATTGTATGTAGGTTGCACATTCGTGTGGCTCACGAACACCGGCGTGGTGCGCCGCTGCATCTTCGCGAGATCGCCCAGGAGCTGCGGGCCGCGCAGGGAGTTGATGGACATGACGTTGAGCGCCTCGGTGGAGTCCACCCGGTAGTCGGGCACCTGCACCGCCACCGAGTAGGCGAGCCCGGTCTGCGGATTCGTCCAGTAGGTGGGGCTCACCTGGCTGCTGGAGGAAACCAGGAGCAGGAGGTTGTTGGCCACGTCGCGCTCGGTGAGGCCCACCTCGTTGGCGCGGATGCGATCCACGTCGAAGTGCAGGCGCGGCGCGTTCAGCACCTGGTGCATGTGCACGTCCACAGCGCCAGGAATGTTGCGCAGCTCAGCCTGGAACGCCTGCGCCGAGGCGTACGTCTCTTCACGCCGCGGGCCGGTCACCTGCACGTCGATGGGCGAAGGCAGACCGAAGTTGAGGATCTGCGTCACCATGTCGCCGGGCTGGAAGTAGAACGTGAGGTCGGGGAAGCTCTTGCGGAGCTCGCCGCGCAAGAGGTTCACCGTATCCTGGGTGGACCGCCCACGCGACGGCTTGAGGCTCACCAGGATCTCGCCGTCGGCGGAGCTGACGTTGGTGCTGTCGGTGATGGCCAGGTTGTAGCCACCGGGCGACCCCACCTGGTCGAGGATGCTCTCGCGGTCACTGGCGGGCACCGCCTCCCGGATCTTGTCCTCCACCTGGGTCACGTAGCGCTCGGTCTCTTCCAGACGCGTTCCCGGCGGCGCCGTCACGTGCAAGCGCACTTGGCCACCGTCGATCTTGGGAAAGAAGTCGCGCCCCACCAGCGGCATGAGCGCGCCCCCGAGCAGCACCGCGCCGCCGAACACCAGGAACACTCGGCGCGGATGGTGGAGCGCCGCCGAGAGCAGGTCCACGTAGCGAAGTCGAACCGCCTCGAAGCGCGCCTCGAAGCCCCGCTGGATGCGCCCGAAGAAGCCCTTGCCATCGCCGTGCTTCTCGTTCGCCAGAAGGTACTTCACCAGCGTCGGCACCAGCGTTCGCGAGAGCAGGTACGACGCCATGACCGAGAAGCCCACCGCGAGGCCCATCGGCAAGAAGATGTACTTGGCGGCACCTTCCAGGAAGATCACCGAGACGAACACGATGCTGATGCAGAGCGAGGCCACGAAGGCGGGCACCGCAATTTGCTCGGCGCCGTCGAGGATCGCCCGGGTGAGCGGCTTGCCCATGGCCAGGTTGCGATGGATGTTCTCGATCTCGACCGTGGCGTCGTCCACCAGGATGCCCACCGCCAGCGCCATGCCGCCGAGGGTCATGACGTTGATGGTGTAGCCCAGCGCGCGGAGCGCCAGGAGCGAGGCGATGATCGACAGAGGAATGCTGATGGCGACGATGAGCGTGCTGCGCAGGCTCCCCAAAAATAGGAGGATCATGGCCGCGGTAAGGCCTGCGGCGATGAGCCCTTCCACCAGGAGCCCGTCGATGGCGCGGGTGACGAAGGTGCTCTGATCGGAGAGAAGATCCACGCGAATGGCGGGCGGCAACGTGGCGCGCATGGCGGGCATCGCCGCCTTCACCCGCTCGGCGATCTCGGTGGTGGAGGCTCCGCTGGTCTTCATGACCGAGAGCACCACCGCCCGCTTGCCGTCGCGACGCGCGAGGTTGGTCTGCACCGCGAAGCCGTCGTGCACGAAGGCGACGTCGCGAATGTAGAGGATCTTGCCGTCGGCCTTGCGAATGGGAATGTCGTTGAGCGCCAGCACCGCGTCGGGGCTGCTGTTCAGGCTCACCCGGTACTCGCGATCGCCGATCTTGGCGCTGCCGGTGGGGAGCGTCAGGTTCTGCGCCGAGAGTGCCAGGCTCACGTCGTTGGGCGAGAGGCCATAGGAGCGCAACGCCGCAAGATCGAGGTCCACCGAGATCTGCCGGAACTTGCCGCCAGCGGGCAGCGGAAACCGCGCCCCCTGCACCACGCTGAGCATCGTGCGCACCCGCTGGTTCACGGTGTCGAACACCTCGGCCTCGGACATGGTGTCGCTGGTGAAGGCCAGCTGCACGATGGGAACGCTGGAGGCGGTGTAGCGCAGGATGATGGGCGGTTGCGTGCCCGGCGGCATGCGGCGCACGATGGTCTGTGAGACCGCGGTGATCTGCGCGATGGCCGAGGGCACGTCGGAGTCCGGGTACAAGAAGACGCGAATGACCGAGACGCCGTCGTAGCTATCGCTCTGGATCGACTTGATGCCGCTGACGTTGCCGGAGATGGAGTACTCGCTGAACTGCGTGAGCTGCTGCTCCATCTGCTGTGCGGGCAGACCGCCGTAGGTCCACACCACGCTGATGACCGGGATGTCGACCTCCGGCAGGATGTCGGTGGGCGTACGGCGGATGGTGTAGATGCCACCGAAGACCATGAGGATGGCCATCACCACGAAGGTGTACGGACGGCGAAGGGCGAGTCGAACTATCCACACGGGTGCGTTGCTCCTCGTTCTCCCGGCCGGCTCGCCGAAGCGGAGCCACCCGAGGTGCTACGCCGTCACCATTGCGTTCGCGCCGCAGCCTGGCAAGCCATTTAGTGGACGCTGCGTGCATTTAATGTGCGACGTTTCGCGGAACGTCTTTTGCCCACCGGCATCCCGCGGCCGGCGGCTGTGGCATTCGTGTACTCCGCAGGCAACGCTACGGCGTGACCGCGTCGATTCGCCACATGTCGGCGATGAACGGCTCGCTGTTGCCGAAGCCGTAGAAGAGCGCGCCGTGGTACACCCACGCGCTCGCCGCGTGTCGTGCGGGCCACTCGGGCACGTCGAGGTCGTACCAGTTTTCGCCGTCGTCGGAGTACCAGGCATCCGCGAGATTCCCGACGTCGCCGTTGTAGCCACCAAGTACCCACATGCGGCCGTCGTACACGGTGACGTCGTGGTAGATGCGCGCTTTCCAGGGAGCCTGGGGGTCCCCCTCCTGGACCCAGTGCGCACCATCGGGTGTGCTCCACACCTGCGAGTCTGCGGTCCATGGCGTGGTGTCGGTCTCGTAACGTCCACCCCCGAGCACCCAGAGCCGGTCCTTGAACACCATCGAGCCGAGGATGCCCCCCCGGCCGGACCAGTGCGGCGTGCCCTGCTCGATTTTCGACCACCGCTGACCATCGGTCGACGACCACACGTCGTCGTAGAAGACGCCATCGGTGGTTTGCCCGCCGAAGGTGAGCAGCGAGGTTCCAAATTGGGCGGTGGTGGAGAGAATTCGCTTGGGGAAACCGCCACTGTCGGCGACACGTGCCCAGACCTTGCCGTTGTCGGAAGACCAGATGTCGTTCTGGTACACGCCGGTCAAGGCGTCGCCACCGACGATCCACATGCGGCCGTCGCGCACGAAGTAGTTTCCGGTGTGGCGCCCCTCCCAGTCGAGGGTCGGGTCGAAGTTGTCGTCGAAGAACGTGTTGGGCTTCTCGAGGCGCCACGTCGCGCCATCCGTGGAGCTCCACACCTCGTTCACGGTCTCCCGCGGGAAGTCGGTGGGCCGCTCGGGATTCCAACCTCCGATGAGCCACATGCGGTCGGCGAACACGATGGCCCCGGCGCCATCGCGCGGAGGCACCGTGAGGCCTCCCGATACCTTCGTCACCTTGTAGTTGCGTGCGCGGGAGGGCACCACGTGCACCGATAGGTCCAGCTCTTCCGCCGGCATCCAGTTGCGCACCAGCCGAAAGCGCAGGTTCTCGGCGCCGGCGTCGGGCACATGCCAGACGAGACGACCGTCCTCACCGGGAACGTCCTCTGCCAGCGCATAGGCTGCCGCTGCGGCGTCGCCGGCGCGCACTTCCAAGCGCACGCGATAGCCGGGCCCCACGCGCGGCTCCCAGGTAAAGACGTGGGCGCTGCCCCGTGCCCACTCGCGAATCCGGGTCACCTCGTGCCCGACCCGCGGCGGCGACGGTACGACGCCACTGGGAGGCAAAACGCCTACGACCGGCGGCGTAGACCCGGGGTCGGAAGCGCAAGCGGCCGCGAGGGCGAAGGCAGAGAATCGAAGAAGGAAGAGTCGACGCATAGGCGAATCGAGGCGACAGTTGGATAGTACCCGAACGCATACGGGACAAGGCACGGGTTAACCAGACGTTAGCTTGCGGCGCGATGCAGCCACAGGAGCAGCTCGACCATGCCGACCTCGCGGAGCCACGGCTGGTCGTGCGGCCCCGGCGCCTCGTGCGTGTCCGGAGCGAGGCCGCGACCCCGGAGCGCTGTGGCGAGCGCACGCGTGGGACCGCGATAGGGATCACCGCTGCTGGTGGAGAGATAGGTGCGCACGCCCGCATCGGCGAAGGCTCTCGCGTACCGCGGCGCCGCGCCGGCTCCGATGGCCGATTGCACGCCGGCCACCGCGGCAAACTCGCCCGGGAACGCCAGGAGCGACTCGAACCCGATGAACGCGCCGAGCGAGCAGCCGGCGAGAAGGACCTTGCCGAGCCGGGTACCGGCGCTGGCGAACAGCGCGCGCGCCTCGGGAATGCCTTCCTTCACCAGCCACATGGCAAAGGGTGCAACCTGCACGGGACTCTGGAGGTTCGGGACGTGCGGGCACAGGAACGCCAGCGGCCCGAAGGGACGCTCAGCGAGCGCGGCGTTGACCCGCGTGAGCGCCGCGTCGGTGAAGTATCCGGCGCGCGAGATGCGCGTCACCGGTGGGGCGAGCAGGCGCGCGTAGGCGCCAGGCAGGCCGTACCGCTCCCAGTACGCATAGGCGCCGGCCCGTGGGTCACCGGTCTCGCCCAGGCCGTGGAGCAGCACCACCAGCGGGATCGATGCTGGCACGGACGGCAGCGGGCTCACCAGGAGCGCGCGGCGCCCGCGAAGCGCCACGTCTCGCACGACGAGCGGACCTTCCGCCGCCCGGACCGAACGGACGGCCCCCAAGGCTGCTGCCGCAGCGAGCCAGGCGCGGCGCGTCATCGGTCGCGACTTCACTCCATCAAGCTATCACCGTTCGCCCTCGACCGCCGCCCCGAGGCAGGTATCATGATGCGCATGAGCGTGGAGGCGGAGCTCAAGAAGCTGGTGGCGGACTTTCTGCAGCTGCGAAAGAGCGCGGTGAGCTTCACCGCCGATCTTTCGTCGACCGAACGCCCGGACGCCATGATCGCCCGCGCCAACGCCTTCATGTCGCGGCTCGAAGACACCGCCCAGCGCGCCGACGAGTTCACCGGCGAGCTGGAGGCGCTCCGGAGCAAGATCCGCAGCATGGATCTCTCGGCCGAGCCCAACGCGGTGGCGGCCTGCGCGCAGACCGCGCGGGAGCTCGAGGCCTCGGAGACCCTGGAGCTCCTGGAGGACGACGTCCTCTCGGTCATCGGCAAGCAGATGGCCCCGCGGGTGGAGCGCTACAACAACAGCATCGGTGCGTGTCTCGACGCGCTTACGGCGACCATCGACGTGCTGCACGTGGCCGGCGGCGTGCTCTCGATCCGCGCGCTGCCGCTCCGCAAGAGCTGACCGCTACGACGCCGCCCCGCGACCGGCCACCGACCGCACCACCGCGAGCGCTTCCTCCACGTGCTTCTTGGCGCCCAGGAGCCCCACGTGCCGGTGGCGCACGATGCCCTGGGTGTCGATCACGTACGTGACGCGACCGTCCATCATCCCGAAGAGCGCCCGCGGTACCTTCCACTGCGCGCGCACCCGACCGCCTTCGTCCACGAGGATGGGGTAGCCGAGCTGGTGATCGGCGGCGAACTTCGCGTGGGCCGCAGCGTCGTCGGACGAGATGCCCACCACCGTGGCGCCGGCCGCCGCGAAGTCATCGCTCGCGTCGCGAAACGAGCAGGCCTCGGCGGTGCACCCCGGTGTGCCGTCCTTGGGATAGAAGAAAACGACGACCGGCCCTCGCGCGATGGCATCGGCCAGCCGGAAGGGCTTGCCCGCCTGGTCCGGGAGCGTGAAAGGAATGGCGCGTTCGCCGACGACGACGCCCGCGGAGCTCATGGTGGTTTCCGTTGTCATGCCCCCTTCGACCCGGGAAGAGCGCGTTCGTTACACGGATTCGTGCGCGACCTCGAGGCCTCGCTCCACCGCTTCGCGGAGCCGAAGGCGGCCGCGGTGCAGCAGCACGCGCTGGTTGGCCTCGGTGATGCCCAGCGCCGCACAGGTCTCCGCCGCGTCCTGCCCTTCGACGTCGCGAAGCTGGACCACCAGGCGCTGCAGCTCCGGCAAGGTATCGAGCGCTCCGCCGACGATCCGGAGCACCTCGGCCGCCCGCGCCTCTTCTTCCGGGTTCCCCCAACTCCCCGGCTGCGTGGACCATTGCATCCAGCGGTCGAACTGTCCGTCGAGCGGGTCGCGATCGGCGTCGGCCGCGAGGCTCTCCTCCCGGCGCAAGGCCGCGGTCCCGCGGGCGGTTCGCGCTCGGTTCACCAGGATCTGGAACACCCAGCTGTCGAAGCGGCTACGGCCCTCGAAGGCGTCGAGACCGCGCACCACGCGCCGCCAGGTTTCCTGGGCCGCGTCCTCCGCCTCGTCGCTGGACCCCAGGATGCGCCGTGCGGTGGCCACCAGACGCGGGTGGAGGCGGGTGACCAGGCGCGCGAATGCCGCCTCGTCGCCGGAGCGCAGCGCCTCTACCAGGTCGACGTCGGCTTCGTGCACTGCGCTACCGGTCCTCCCGACGGAACGTCGCGAGCGCGCGCTCCAGCGAGGCCGGCGCCACGGTCTCTTCGCGGAGAGCCGAGAGCGCCAACCGCACGTGCTTCATCTGCTCCACGTAGCGCTGACATCGGCGACACAGCGCCAGGTGCGCGCGCAAGCCCAGGCGGGCGGCGGCAGAGCCCCCCCCCTCTTCC
>JABFRG010000015.1 GCA_013141295.1 Polyangiaceae bacterium | reverse complement strand
AGCCTGAGCCCTCGAAGCTCCCGTCGCGCCGCACCTTGAACTGGTGCCCACACTGAGTGCACTTCACCGTCGTGCCGCGTGTGCTCACGAGCGCGTCGTCGAAGTCGTACTCCGTCTTGCAACGGTCGCACTGAACGTCCATGAGGTTTCGGCGGAAAACGCTATCACGCGAACATTTGCAATGTCGAACACCCTGCGCGCGGAGCGCACGGCGCCGAGGGCGGCGTAGCACCTTGTCCCACCTCTGGGTGCGCCCCTCCGATTGCGCGTGCGCGCACCAAACGTCACAGGGGGCGTGAACAGACGTGCACGCGGCCTCGCGGGTCCCGGAAAAACTCCGCCGAAACAAGGGTCCCGGGATCCCTTGGTTCAGGGCACGGTCGTTGCTACGCTACGGCCCAAGGGTAAGCCCCTCCACCTCGGAGTCTTTCGATGAAGCGTTTGTTTTCGGTCGCGCTTTTCGGTTTCGGCGGCGCTGCCATGCTCGCCGGCTGCCCCATCTATTCCGAGCGAACCTACACCGATCCGGATCCGTACGTTCCCAGCACCAACGCGTGCAAGACGCCGGCGTCGTGCGCCAACGGCACCACCTGCGGCGCCGACGGCTACTGCCACAGCAACGGTTGCGACGTGGTGGGCTGCCCCGGCGGCTTCCAGTGTCAGGTGCTCGGTGGCCGCGCCGAGTGCGTGGTCCCTTCGGGCCTCGATGCCGGCACCGATAGCAGCCGCCCTCCCTTCTCCGGCTGCCGCCGCGACTCCGAATGCGCCGACGCCGGGACCGGCGCGAAGTGCCTCAGCGGCGTGTGCACCGCCGCCGCGGACCAGTGCTCCGATGCGACCCAGTGCCGCAGCGGCCAGCTTTGCGTCGACGGCTCGTGTACGCCCGCCTGCTCCGCGTCCAAGGCCTGCCCCACCGGCTACGCCTGTGATCTGAACAAGGGCGTCTGCACCCAGAACCCCGCGCCGTGCACCAGCGGTCAGCTCTGTGGCGGCGGCAACACCTGCGTCGAAGATCACTGCGTCCCGCAATGCGGCGCGGGCGGCACCTGCACCGGTGGCCTGGTTTGCGTCGACAACGGATGCGTCCCCGACGAGCGCCCGGTCTTCTCGTGCGTCACCGACGGTGAGCTCGGCGACGGCAGCTCCGGCAAGTGTGCATCCGGCAGCATCTGCCTCCGCCGCAGCTGCTACATCGCCTGCGATCCGCTCTCCTCGGACGCCTGCAAGAACGCCGACGCGTTCAACCAGTGCAAGAACGTGACGACGTCCTCGGGCCCCCACGACGTGTGCGGATCCGCCTCGAACCTCGGCACCGAATGCGATGTCGCGGCGTCGAAGCCCTGCTCCGGCACGCTCATCTGCATCGACGGCTTCTGCCGATAGGAGACGCGAACCCACTCGATGGCAGCCGCCCTGCGAAGGGTGGCTGCGATCCAGTTTGCTAGCGGCGGCCGGAGGCGCAGGCGACGAACAGCGAGAGCTCGAAGTCGCTCTCGCTGAAGTACTTGTCGATGGCCTCGCGCACGTAGCGGAGCGCCACGTCGCCGAAGTGCGCGAACTCCGGGAGCACGAAGAGCCGTGAGATGGGATCCTCGAACAGGTCGCGGGCGCTCCGGAACACGAGCTTCTGCGGACGCACTTCCACATCGACGAATCCGAAGCCCGCGGCCTCCAGCTCGGCGGCGAGGATCTCCGGCGTAGGACGCTCGAGGGCCAGCCGATCGAGCGCGGGCGGGAGCTCGTGAACGTCGTGGCGCAACGCGTACTCACGGAGCAGATCGGCGATCTCGAGGAAGGACCCTCGGAGCGGGAGCGCGATGAGCGCCTGCCCCGCTGGCGCCAGCAATCGATAGAACTCGTGCAGCAGAGGCTTCCGCGGCACCGTCGGATGAATCGAGAACACGTGGGAGAACGCGCCTTCGGGAAACGGGTTCGACCCGTCCTCGGTGGTCGCGTACTCCATGGGCACGCCCAGCGCTTGCTGCTTCACCCGCGCCAGCTCCACCGCGGGCACCGAGCGGTCCCAGCCGTAGAGGTGCGCGTCCGGAAGCCGCGCGAGCACCTGAGGATCCGGGTAGCCGGTGCGGCACCCGAGGTGCGCGATGCGCGCGTCCACCGAAGGCGTGACCATCTCCACCAGCAGCTCGCCGAAGCGAGCCGTGTAGCGGGGCACGACGAAGGTCTCGTAGACCGCGACGTCCACTTCGGTCCACCCGGCGGCGTCCGAAGGTCCGTGCGACGAGCGCTCCGTCGTGGGTTCCTTCACTCCTCTTCTTCCTCGTGAAGTAGCTCGCACGCCTCGGTGGCCAGGGCGCCGATGGTGACGTCGTCGTCCTCGTCGTCGAGCTCCACCCGGCGTGCGTCGCCGGCGAGCGGCTCGAGGAGCGGAATCGCGGTGGGATCGCCCATCTCCACCAGCGCTTCGATGGCCGAGGCCACGACTTCCGCGCGACCGGCCTTGAGGAAGCGTCCGAGGAGCTTCACGCAGCCGGGCTCGGCCACTTCCGCGAGCAAGTAGGGCAGCTCGGTGAGCGCCGGGCTGTCTTCCGGCAGCCGTCCGAAGGCGCGCTCGACGCCCAGCGCCACTTCCTTGAAACGCTCGAAGGCGACGCCCTCCAGGGACTCACCGGCGGCGAGCCGCGCTTCCGGCAGGTCGATGCCGAGAATGTCGATGAGCAGATCCACGGCCTCGGGCCCCTGCGCGCCCTGGAGCAGCGGCGCGATGCGCACGTAGCGCAGCGCAGCCTCTTCGGGCTCTTGCTTCTGCGCGTCGGCGAACGCGGTACGGAGGAGGGGCACGAGCTCGCCGGCCCCGAGGGCCGCGAGGCTCCGGTGCAGGTTTCGGGCGGTGCGCTCGGCATCGAAAAGGCGACTCAGTTGTTCTGTCTCGGCCATGGGCGCCTCCTTCTACCGTACCCGCTCGCCTTCGGTGACCCAAATCGGTACTCTCCGGTGGTGATGCCCGCGCCCCCACCGAGCCCCGCCGGCGGCCCGCCGGCCGAGACGCCGCCCTCGGTGCGATATGCGCGCAGCTCTGCCATCCTCCGGTCGCCGCTCTTTCGAGCC
>JABFRG010000370.1 GCA_013141295.1 Polyangiaceae bacterium | reverse complement strand
GCATGATGGAGAAGCCCCATCGTTGCCACGGCGCCGTGAGCGTTGCCCCGGGCCCCACCGGCCCCCGACACGATCCACACGCCGCCGCCTCCGCGCTCGCACCACTCACCGCCGCGAACGCCAGCGCAGCTATCGTTGCTCGGAAGGCGCGTTCAGGGAACGTCGACACCAAAACGAACCTGGTCTTCCTTGGCGCCGCCGGCCACGCTGAGCGTGATCTCCCATCGGCCGCCCATGAAGAGCACCAGGTGGTCCACCCGGAACGAGCCGTCCGCGGCTTGGGTGATGGAGGGCGGATCGCTCGAGTGCCCGTGCGCCGGCATGAACGCCGTCGCGCCCACCACCTTGGCACCTTGCGGGATCACCACTTGCACCGAGAAGTCGTTGGCGCCGCGCTTCACCGGAGCCACCGGCACCGCGCGGACCTTGTACACGCCGGTGTCCGACGCCAGCTCGGTGTCGGCCTTCAAGGTGGTGGCGCCACCATCGGCGCTCGCGCACGCGGCGTTGGCGAGGCCCAGCGCCAGGGCCAGGTAGAGAGCCTTCATGGTTCCACCGTGAACGTCACCGCGGGCGACGCGAAGGGGCCGCCGTCCTTGGCGACCAGGTTGTCCTGGAACACCCCCGCGGTGATCACCAGGTTGATGGCGGCCTTCGCGCCGGTGAGGCGGGCCCACACGTCGGCGGTGGGCTGATACGTGTTCTTCACGGTGAACACCCGCACCAGCTTGGCGTTGCTCGCGGTGCCGAACACCAGGAAGTATGCGAGGCCGTTGGTGGGCGTGCCGTGCGCATGGGCCACGCCCTCGAGCGAGAAGAGCTGCGCCAGCTTGCTCGGCGTCCACGCGGGTGCGCTGAACCGCAGCGGCAGCGCGGCTTGCGAGGGCGCGTCCCAAGCGAAGGTGGGAATCGCGCCGCCGCTCGAGAGCTTCTGCCCGGCGGTAGGTAGCGTCACCTTCGAGGCCTTGCCGGTCACCACCTTGGCGCCCAGGAGCTCAAGCAGGGCTTCGTCGGTGGCGCCGTCGTAGATGACGTCCTTGACGTCGGTGGCCACGGTGCCGCTACTGCTGCTGCTGCTCGAGGTATCGCCGGAGCTGCTGCACGCGGCCAACCCCGCCTGCGCGAAGCCCACACACGCCAGCGCCAAGATCGTGCGCTTCATACGGTTCACTCTGGCGGACCCCCCCTTGCGAATCAAGATGTGCGGGCTTCCCAGGGGCGCGGTCAATTGCCGCACCCTCCATCGTTAACCGGCCGTAACCCGGGTCAAAAAGGTGCGGAACGCGTCCTTTCGGCCGAAGGGGACGATGTGCGAGCCCTCGATGCGGGTGAGCTCGATGCCCCAGTGGGCCGCCAGGCGCTCGGCCTGGCTCAGGGGCGTGATGCGATCGCCTTCGGCGCCGATGACCCAGAGGCGTTCCTTGGGGACCTTGGGCGCCCGCGCGAGGGGGCTCACCACGCGCAAGAGATGGTCGACGCGGTCGCGCAGGTTGGCGGCCTCTTCGCCCCGGCCGAGCTCGCCGTTGGCGTAGGCCACGTCGGCCAACGCTGCGAGGGGCGTGAGCGCACAGACCCCCGCCAGATCGCCGTCGAGAGTGGCGAGCAGCGCCGAGAGATAGGCGCCGAGGCTCATGCCCAGGAGGGCGACCTTCTCCGCGCCGCGGGCCCGCAGGAACGCGACGGTGGCCCGCAGGTCGAAGATCGCCTGCCGGAACGCCTCCACGGTGATCCACGGATCGTGCCCGGGAAAAAGCGGCGCGCCCTGGTGCGACGGATCGGCCCGCAAGGCGTGAAATGGAAGGAGCGGCATCGCCACGTCGACGCCCTGCCGCGCGTAGGCCCGGAACGGGAACTTGCGCTCCTCCAGGAGCCAGTGGCCACCGAGGTACCCGTGGACGAACACGAATGCCACCTTTGCGGGCGTTCGGTGCAGGTGCATGCGCGCCACCACCGTGCGGTTCTCCACGCGCGAGAGGTAGCGCTCGCGCACCACGCCTTCGGCCAGCGGCGTGAAGGTGCTGGGCCAGGTCGCGTCGTCCACGTCCACGCCGTCGTAGTCGGCGATGCGCACGCGCTTGGGCGCGATGGGCGACGGGGCGGGGAAGAAGCGCGTGTCGTCCGCGAGGCTCTCCTCGGTGTCGTAGAACGCGGTGGCTTCTTCGGTGGCGCCCACCCGGTTCGGAAGGGTGGGCCCGATATTGCGCACCTGGCCGGCCAGGATGACCGCGCGGTCCACCACCGAGCCCGCGAGGTTGCGCCAGGGTTTTCGAGGCGTCATCGCACGCTCCAAACAAGAGAGTCTCCCGAGCACGAAGCCCGGGAGACCCGCAGTTCCGAACGCCGCATGCTCAGTCGTTGGGGGGCGTAGAGTTGCAAGGCTTGGTGAGCGCCGTCACGTCGCCGTCACAACTAGTAGCCGGCTCCGCAGCGCCGGTGGTCTTGGCGAGCAGCCAGGCGGAGACGTCGCTGGAGCCCACGTCGACGATGGTGCTGTGGTCCTCGCCCTTCTTGTAGCAAACCTTGAAGTTCGCCTTGTCCTTGGCGAGGAAGTCGAAGCCGCACACGGCGCGGTCGGGGGCGATGGTGGTGTCCTTCTCGCCGTACACCACGTAGATGGGCACCGAGGCGGCGGCGCCGGTCATGTGCGGCCGATCGTCGAGGTAGCGCTTGATCCACTTGTTGCACGCCACGTCGGCGGCGTCGCAGTCGCCGAGGCCCGGAGCGGCGTAGGCAAGCGAGGTGACCAGCGCCGGATCGAAGGCCTCGGTGATGTATTCTACACCGAGTGCGTCGAGGCCACCCTGGGCGCCCAGGCAGTAGCTGTCGACGAAGGTCTTGATGGCGGCCTGCTTCTCGGGTTTGAAGAGCTTGATGCCCTCGCCCGGACCGTCTTGCACCTCGGCGTGGCCGTAGTGGTACCAGACGGCGACGGCGGAGGTGAGGAGCGAGCTCTGCACCGTGAGGCCGAGCGACTGCGCCACGCTCTTGTTGAGGATGGTGCCCCAGGAGCGCTGGGGGATCCAGAAGGGCGAGTACACCGCCACCGCGGCGATGGTGGCGTCGGCGCCGTAGGTGTTGCTGAGGGCCAGCGCCGAGAGCGCCGTATGGCCGCCGAGCGAGTGGCCCACGAGCGCCACCTTGTCGGAGAGCATCGGGAAGAGCTTGCGGATGGCCCGGGCCGCGTCGAGCATGCTGCGGCCCGAGTCGGTGGAGAGGGCGTAGGCGCTCCGGGGGTTCTTGGTTCCGCCGTAGTTGGCGTAGCCCGCAAGGTCGGTGATGATCGCCGGCATGCCGGCGCCCACCGTGGAGTACGCCATGAGGAGCGCTCGGTCCTTGGCGTTGGGGTCTTGCTTGGTGACGGCGCAGGCGGCAGCTTGTCCGCGGGTGCCGCTGGCGATGACCACCGCCGGCGACTGCTTGGCGGCAGGCGCATCGGGGATGTAGATCTTGGCGCTGGAGTAGCCCGGCGAACCAGCGTCGTCGCCGCGTTCCGTCTGGTACAGCACGCGGTACACGGTGGCGCCGGAGCTGGCGGGCGTGCCCTTGTAGCCGTTGTTGTCGAGCTTCGCCTGCAGGTCGGCCTTGGAGATGTCCGCGTCCTTGGCGAACTTCAGGATCTTGCCGCGGTTGCCCGCGTCCTTCGTGAGCGCACCCGGGTCGGCGTAGATGGACTCGATGGTGTCGGTCGCGGCTTGGCTCGGCGTGAGCTTCTCGGCAGCGGCGTCGGCGCCGCCATCGAGGGTGATGGGCGTGACCGAGGAGCTGGAGCAAGCAGCGCCCGCAGTGGTGGACGCCACCGCAGAAGCGAGGAGCAAGAGACTAAGGCGTTTCATGGAGACCTCCGGGACGGCAAGATGCTGCCGCCGATCAGAAAGTGTAGCTCACGTTCGCGTTGAACATGGCGATCTGCGACTTGTACTTGCCCTCGGCGCTGGGGGAGCGCGACTGCTGCGCGTATCCCTGCTGCCCGGACTGGCCCGCAGTGTCGACTGTCATGAAGGCGATGTGGTTGTAGCTGACGCCCAGGCCCACGTGCTTGCCCAGGTTGAACTTGCCGCCGAGGGTTCCGTAGAAGCGGAGCGAGTCGATGGTGGAGGCGTCGATGGTGGCCTTGGGAACGGCCGGGGTGGTGAAGCCCACGGAGGCGAAGAGCTCGATGTTCTCGTTGAGGAAGAACGCGGGCGCCAGGCGCATGCCGATGGAGTCGTTCCAGTTGCGGGGGACGTTGAGGATGACGTCGCCGGTGGGGTTGTAGCCCGGGCGGCCTGCTTCGCCGCCGGCGGAAGCGGGGGCCACCGAGAGATCGCAGCTCTTCCCCTCGGCCACCAGGCACTGCTTGTCGAACACCGACCAGCGCACGTACTCGAAGTCGGTGCGAATCTCCCACTTGGAGCCGAGCTTCTTGGCGGCGCCGAGGCGGATGATGTCGGGGTAGCTCTGGAGGAAGTTGACCTTGGTGACCTGGCCCTTGGGGCCGGAGGCGAGCGTCTGCTCGAGCTCACCGGTCATCTTGGTCTCACCGAAGCCGGGCTGCGTGGTGTACGAGAGGCCGAGGCGGTAGTCCTTGTCTTCCGGCTCGTAGTACACGCCGAACGCGGCGCCGAGGTTGAAGCCCGACGCGGTGATGAGGGAGCGGCCCTCGGCGAGCTTGCCGCCGCCCATCGTGTCGTCGTCGCCGTTGATGTTGCGGGCGCGCACGGTGGAGACCGTGTGGATGATGCCGCTCAGGCTGGCGCCGAGGCTCACCGGACCGATTTTGTAGGCCAGCGCGAAGGTGTTGTAGAACGAGAGCAGCGCGCCGCTGATGTTGTGCCAGCGCTGCGGGCCGTCGGCGCCGCCGGGGGCGTTGGGGTTGGCGTTCTGGTCCAGCCGGTCCCAGTTGGCCATGCCGCCGAAGGGCACGTAGAACGCGTAGCCGGCGCGGAGGTTCTTGGTCCCGAAGTCGGTGTTGATGCCGAGGAACGGGAGTGCGAGCACGTTGGTGAGCGTCGCCTTGCCGGTGTTCGCCTTGACGTAGTCGGGGTCGTTGAGGCGGCTCGGGTTCGAGGGCGAGAGCGCCGCGGCCGAGCGCTCGTAGCTGGCGAAGCGGAGCACCAGCGACGCGTCGGCGGTGATGGTGGTGCCGGTGGTGCCGCCGAGGGCTGCCGGGTTGAAGTACACCGCGAAGGTATTGGGCGACGACGGCGTGCCATGATCGGAGCCGAAGCGAGCGGTGAGGTACCCGCTGGCGCTCGCCGAGCCCGACGCCGTCACCACGGCTGCGAACCCAAGACCTGCAAGACCGAGAGCGAAGATGCGACGCATACAATTCTCCGAGGAGCGGGGGAGCGCGTGCGCGCGCTCAGAAAGATGCTCGCAGCATACTCAGCTCGATTGCGCGGGCGTTAGAAAATCGAGTGCGTACCCGCGACGATCACGCTGACGCATTGCAGCAACCAGAGACGCTCGCACTGGGTCGCGTTGACGCGCTGTGGGGATGTGTCTCGTCTCTGGTTTCTGCGGCGCGGTCCTGCTAAATCTTGCTGCATGTCTTTCCCCGCGTTCGGGCGCATCGCTCTCTGTGCCGCTGCCGTTGCCGTGCTCGTCTCTGCGTGTCTCCCCGACGCGCACAAGGACTATGAGGACTTCCTCTCCAACACCGAGAAGTACCGCACGACCGCAGTGGTCGACTCGGGCCCGGTGGACGCGAAGCCGCCGGTAGACCCCATCAAGGGCAACTACTTCGCGTCTTGCTACTCCGACCTCATGGCGGGCAACTTGAACAAGATGCTGCGCTTCTACACGGAGACGGAGTTCGTGCCCGACGGCACCGGCGGCAAGATCACGCTGAAGCTCTACCCGTTCAAGGTCACCGCGCGCTCCTTCGCCAAGACCGAGACCACCAACATTCCACTGAACTTCGAGGCAACGCCGGTGGACGCCACCGGCAAGTTCAAGGCGACCTCCGCCTCCATCGACATCGCCGGCGCGGCCAACCCCTTCAGCGGCAGCGACATTACCATCTCGCCGCTCACCCTCGATGGTCGCTTCACCGCCACCGGGAAAGACAAGTTCTGCTCCGGCTTCGCGGGCAAGATCGTCAAGCCCATCACCAACGACTTCACCGCAGCCTGCTTGTTCTACCCCCTGAAGGACGGCGACGCGTTCGACTTTCCCGGCGGCACCGGCGAGTCGCTCTCGATTCCCAGCCTGAGCCTCACGCTGAAGCAAGACGACTTCGTCTGCCAGTGAGCTGAGAACGTGCGTGCACGCGGCGCCCGGCGAAAGCCCGGCGCCGCAGTCGTTTTGTGCACCGAAGATCGGCTCCGTCGTCGCCCGAGGAACAGGCCGGCCATCCCATCCCGTTCCCGAGGTGGCTCCCTCCCTTCGCTCCTAAGAAGGAGGGCGGCGATTAAGTTCGCGGTCGCCCCGAAGCGCAGCGCGGGGGCCCCTTCGATCTCTGCAACGAAGTGACAGAGGGGGTCCCTCGCTTCGCTCGGGATGACTCTTTGTTTCTTCGAGGTACTGGCGCGCCCCGCGCTGAAGAACTCGGGATGACTCTTTGTTTCTTCGAGATACTGGCGCGCTTCGAGCGTGAAGACTCGGGGTGACGCCACAAATAGCAAACGGCGCTCCGCGGTTTCCCGGGAGCGCCGTTGGCAGACTAGCGAGCTAGACGATCAGAGCTTCGGAACGACCGGGTCGTTGTCGAAAGCGAGGAAGTGAACCCCGCGGAAGTCACCGGTCGCCGGGTCGACGACGCCCTGCGGATCGCCGACTGCGATGAAGGTGTAGCCGCGGCCCGGCTTGTAGAAGGTCGCGTCCGTCACGCCGGCGGCGCCGAGCGTCTGCCACGTGGCAACGCCGCCTGCGATGGTCGGACCCGCGGTGGTGACACCGAACTGGGAGCTCGTGAACGCGATGGACCCAGTGGTCTTTGCGCCCGGCGTCGGAACGACGGTGCTCGTCGCAGACGTGGTTGCGAAGGTCACGCCCGCGTTGTCGAGGAACTGACGGTCGCCGCCGTCGGCGCCCGCGTCCGGAGACAGGGTGATGAAGGGCTTCACAGAGTTGTTGCCCGACGGAAGGACGGCGTCGACGTGCGACGAGCCGTGGATGAACTGCACCACGTTGCCCGTGCCGCCCTGGGTCGTCTTGTCGAGCTTGTAGCCGAGGACGCGGAGGTTGCTCGTGGTGTCCGAGTAGCCGGGACCGCACTTCGCGATGCCGAGCGTGTCGAGGCCGAGGCCGGCGGGGCAACCGGTCACGAGACCGACGTAGGTCTCGCCCGTCTTGAAGGTACCCTTCGGGATCGTCGGGAGCACGAAGAAGTCCGTGTTCTCGGCGAGTGCGGTGGCGGTGCCGACGGCGCCCGGGCCGTAGGCCGCGGCGGCCATGAGCTCGGAGCAGGTCTTGGCGTTGCCAGCGGCGCCCACGCGGATGAGCGCGCCGGGCTTGATGACGATGGCCTTGATGTTGATCGTCGTGATGTCCAGCGTCGCGAGCGGGAGCACCGAGCCGATGCCCGGGGGGATGGCGACGATGTTGGTCTCGCTACCGAGGCCGGTCGCGTTCTTGTACGGGAGCGGCGGAACCACCGGGAGGGTGTCCGTCTTGGGATCGGGGTTGGCGTTGGTCTCGCTGCGGGCGAGGCAGAGGCGCACCGGGCCGGCCTCGTTGGCCGCGTGCACGAGGATCAACTTGGGAAGGACCGGACCAGCCGCATCGGCGTCGCCGCCGCCGCCGCTGTCGGGAAGGGTGCCGGTGTCCGGCGTCCCGCTATCGTTGGTGGGTGTGATGACGGGCTTGACGTCGTCGTCGCCGCTGCAAGCGACGAGGAAGGACGTTGCCGTGCTGCCGGCGAGTACCGCCGCGAAACCGTATCGAAGCCAGTTCTTTTTCTGCATCGCGCTCTCCTTGAGCAAGGAAATCAAAGTGAGGAAATCCAATCGAGACGGTATCTCTCTTTCGAGCCTCCGGGCAAGCGCTGCGGCCGTTAGAGAATGCACCGCGCCATCGTTCGATCCCGCGGCAAGTTCCTTTGACGCGACGCGCTATCGCGGGTTTCGGCCGCTTTCATCGGGTCGAGAGCACGGGTGCATGGGGAATGCTTCCTGCTAGAGCTGCGGACCATGCTTTCGCTTCGCCGCGCGCCCGTCGTGTCGCTCTCCGCCCTGGTCTCGCTCGCCGTTCTCTCGCCCTGGTCCTCGATCCCCGCGGGACGCGGCGCGTCGGCGGCGCAGGCAGCGGAGAAGACCCCCGGGCCGGCAGCGAAGGCGGACCTCGATGGCGGCACCCGCATCGATCCGCTGCTCGATCTGCTCTTCGAGTATCGCGCGCGCACCGGCCGCACCTTCCCGCTCTTCCGTCCGAACGCGGCGTTCGAGGCCAGCGGACGGACGCCGGTGGTGGTGCGCATCGACAGCGGCGCGGACGACGCTGCGCTCCGGGAGCGACTGGTTCGCCGCGGCGTGCAGTTCGGGTTCGACGGCACCAAGGTCACCTCCGGCGCGTACGTGGCCACGGTGGACGCCGCGGGCCTCGACGCACTCGTTCGGGAGCCGGCGGTGCTGCGCGTGTCGGCCGACATGCCGCGGCTCTCTCCGCTCCCGCTCGCGGAGTCGGCCATCGAGACCCGCATCGCCGAGGCGCGCCGGGCGCTCCGCACCAAGAGCGGCGAGCTCCTCGACGGCAAAGGCACCGTGGTGGGCGACATGGACGCCGGCTTCTTCATCTTCCATCCGGCGTTCTTCCGGGCCGACGCTGGAACCTTCGCGTTCGTCGACGTGAACGGCGACGGCCAGCTCACGCCCGAGGTGGACGGCGTGGACCTCGACGGCAGCGGCACCATCGAGAAGAAGGAAGTGCTCCGACGCATCGCCACCGGCGCCACCGATCGCTACGACGAGACCGTCATCGTCGACCCCGGAAGCACCTTCCGCCCGGACCTCGACTTTCTCTACGTCGACGAGAACGGGAACGGCACCCGCGACTACGGCAAGGGCTTCACCGAGGAGACGCCGGCCTACGGCGAGCCGCTCTTCGTGTTCGACGACGCCAACAAGAACGGCAAGCTCGAGGGCAGCGAGCGGCTGCTCCGGCTCGGCACCAGCAAGTTCAAGGCGGTCCTCGCCGATCGCACGTACACCCGGGGCGCCGCCGGCAAGGCCGGGCTCGTGAACTACCAGGCGACGGACCCCGCGACCCTCGAGTACGCGTCGCACGGCACCGGCGTGGCGGGCATCCTGGTGGGCGGCGTGCCCGACGTCTCGCGCTGGCTCGGCCTCGCGCCGGGGGCCGACATCGTGGGCTTCGACGACGTGCAGATGCGCACCCAGCGCGGCATGATCGAGGGGCTGGAGTTCGCGGTGCGCGAGGGCGCCAACGTGCTGCTCACGGAGTACGCGCCGTACACCGCCTTTCCCCTCGACGGCTCCACCGAGGAGGAAACCTTCCTCGATGCGTCGCTGGGCAAGGGCGTGGTGGGCGTGAGCCCGGCGGGGAACCTCGCCACCGGCAACAAGCACCTCACCATGCGCCTGGAGCCCGGCGCCAACGTGGTGCCGCTCCGCACCGACCCGTCCTTCAAAGGTGCATACTTCATCCAGTTCACCATCTTGCACCGGGTGGCCGGACGCCACGTCACGGCGCAGCTCACGATGCCCAACGGCGTGGTGGTCGACGTGCCCACCGAGGCCTTCTCGCCCAAGCTCATCGGCAACAAGCTGGCGCTCTACGGCGACATCATGCAGTCGAGCCGCGGCACCTCCATGGTGTACTTCGCGCTCGGGCCCGACAGCAACACCGCCACCCCGCTGCCGGAGGGCGACTACAAGCTCACGCTCACGCCCGACGCGGGCGGCGCGCTGCCGGTGGAGCTCTTCGCCGCCGACAACGTGAACTCCTGGTCGCGCGGGCTCATGTTCACCGGCAACACCGCGGCCGGCACCATCTGCCACCCGAGCACCAGCGACAAGACGCTCTCGGTGGCGGCCTACGTGCTCCACGACGAGCCGCAGTTTCATCCGTGGGCCAAGAAGGGCGAGCTGGCCGGCTACTCGTCGCTCGGGCCGCGCATCGACGGCGACACCGGCATCGACATCGCTGCGCCCGACAACCCCATGTCGACCTCGCTCCCGATCTCCGGCCACCCGAGCCAGTACACGCCTTTCGGCGGCACCTCCGGCGCCGGGCCCCACGTGGCGGCGAGCGCGCTCCTGCTGCGGCAACTCTTTCCCGCGGAGCCGGGCGATCGGCTGCGCGCGCGAATCGTGGACAATGCACGCAAAGCGGGTGAGGTCACGCAGTGGGGGGCAGGGAAGCTCGACTTCGCCAAAGCCGCCGGTCTCTCGGCGCCCTCCGGCCAAGTGCCGCTCGTGACGCTCACCGTTCCCGCGACCGCGCCGGCCGGCACCTTCGTGGCCAAGGTCACCGCCACCGACGACGAGCCGGTGACCGGGCTCCGGGCGCGCTGGGACTTCGACTACGACGGCAAGCCCGACACCGAATGGGTTGCCCTCGGTGAGCAGGCGATCCCGGCGCCGGATCCGCAGCAGCGGGCGGTGCGGGTGGAGGTGCTCGACACCCAGGGCAACGTGGGCGCCGCCACCGCCAGGCTCGTCATCGGTGTTGCGGAGCCGGTGCAACCGGCGGCACCGGCTCCGGCTGCGAGCGACGATGGCTGCGGCTGCGCGACGCCAGGTGCGAGCCGCACGCTCTGGCCGCTCGGCGGCGTGCTGGGCCTCGGCCTCTTGATGGTCGCACGCCGCCGTCTCCGTTCGCGTCTCCCTTAGCTTCTTCTCTCAGAACGCGATGGCGACGTGGGCGCCCAGGCCGAGCCACTTGGGGGCGTCGGCGGTGCCGGTGCTGTTGAAGGCGGAGTTGTACGAAGCGTGGAGCCCGACGTCGAGGACCGGGAGGGCCGTGATGTCGAGGGCCACGCCGGTGTCGAACACCGGGGTGCCGTAGCCGTCGTCGACGCCACCGATCGGGCGATTGTTGTATCCTACATGGGCGTAGCCGATGTGGGCGAAGACGTCGAAGCGGACGAGGGCGCCGATGCCGATGCGACCGCCGGCGAAGCCGCGGAAGACGAGCGGCCCGTAGTCGCCGGTGAGCTTGTTCAGGCCGAGCCCCACCTCGGGCATGATGTGGATGATGGCCAGGTTCACATCGTAGCCCCCGCGGAGGGCGCCGCCGAAGCCGGTCTTCACGCCGTTCATGGAGACGGGCACCGAGAAGTCCACGTCGACGCCGAGCTTGGGGCCGGCGTGGGCGGTGCGCGGAAGCAAGGCAAGGGTGCTGGTGGCGAGCGCTGCGGCAGCGAGCGTAGGAAAGAGCTTCATGGGGCCTCGTCGAGCAAAGGTCGCGCCGAGTCGCGAGCCACGGATTTCCGCAGAAACCGTGCGGTAGTCTGCACGGAGTCGTGACAAATTGCCTCGCTCATTCCGCCTCGCCCCACGCGTGATCAGTAGAGATGGTTCCAGACCGCGTCGACCGAGGCCTTGCCGCGATCGCCGAAGGTACCGGAGAGGGTCCAGTTGGGGGCGAAGCGCCAGCGCACGGTGCCCAGGTTCAGGTCCGGCTCGCTGAGCGGTGGCGTGCCGAGGACGTGGGCGAACTGCAGGGAGATGTCGCGCGCGATCATCACCTCCAGCTCCGGCCGGGGGTTGTTGGCGTTGGTGGTGTCGATGCGCGTCTGGGTCTCGATGCCCGTGACGTCGAAGGCGGCCTTGTCGAGTCCCTGCGCGATGGCGCCGCCGCCCACCGTGGTGGCGGCCTGGGTCGCAGCGTTGGGCTTCTGACCGGGGCTGGGGCCGTTCATGCCGTCCGGTGTGCCGAAGAGGATGAGCGAGAAGATCTGGTTCTGCGAGAGCGCGGGCTCCGATCGCAGGGTCACCTTGCCGGTCTTCACCGGCCCCACGAAGTCGGCGTACACGCGGGTCTTGTCGCCGGCGGTCCAGCCGGCGGTGGCCACGATGACCGGATTGGTGAAGTCCTCGCCCCCGAAGGTGACCGTGCCCCGTTCGAAGTCGAACTTCTTGCCCTGCAGATCGACGCGCCCGCCGGTGATCACCAGCTGGCCTTCGATGGACACCTTTTGCGCCACGGTGATGGTGAGATCGCCCTTGAAGCGGACCTGGAAGATGGGGCCGCGCCGCAGCTCCACGTCGTCGCCGAAGTGCACCGTGATCTTCAGGGTGTTCGTCTTGGTCTCCGAGGGTGCGGCCACCCGAAGATCGGTGGCGGTGCGCGCGGGCATGCGAAACTCGCCGTCCTCGTACATGCCGACGCGAATGTTGGCCGGGGCTTCCAGTGCTTGCAGCGACCGCCCGCTGCTCTCCGAGAGCGTGGCATGGGTCGACGGCGTGTCGACCGAGATGGCGACCTCGCCGCTGCTCGGATTGCGCACCACCTTTGCCTGCCACTCGCCCCATACCTCGCCCATCGACTGCCCCTGGATGGTGAGATCGCCCGGGGCGTTCTTTCGCGCCGAGACCGTGGCCTCGGCGCCCAGAAACTCGAGATCGCGCATGTGCGCCTGGCCGCTGGCGTAGAAGGTCCCGCTGGGATCGCTCACGCGCGCGTCGCTCAGCCGAAGGGTACCGCCGTTCTCCAGCGTCACCCGCGCGCTCGCCGCCCGGTATTCCTGGCCCATGGCGGGGATCGCGAAGGTGCCTTCGGAGAACGCCACGTAGCCGCCCATCTTGACGTTCTTGCCGTCGGCGCCGGCGGTCACCTTGGCGTCGGCGTCGATGCGGCCGTCGAGATCGGTGAGCTGCGAGCTCACGAAGGGCGAGAGCGCTGCTGCTCGGAACTTCTTGGTGACCAGGGTGGCGTCGAGCGGCCGATCGTTGCGCAGGCCGGGCACCCACTTGGCGCCCCAGTCGATGCCGGCCTTGGCCACGAAGTCCGCGTGGCCGTCGGTTTGCTCGATATGGACGTTGGCCTCGGCGGCGTCGTCCTTGGCGCTCGCAGCGACCGTGAACTTGGGAAACGACGCTCGCGCGACCTTGAGGTCCTTGGTGGAGAACGCCACGTCGACGCGGGCGTTTTTGTGCAGATCCATCAGCTCCACGTGGCCGCTCGCCTCGCCGCGCACGCGCTGCGCCTGGAGGGCGGGGACGACCTGGAGGGGGAAGGCGGCGAGCACCACCTTGGCCTCGCCGGTCCAGTCCTTGTTCTCGAAGTCTTTGCCCTCGAAGAGGTCGGCCAGCTTCGCGCGGAGCTTGGCGTCGACGTCCGCGCGCCCGCCGCTGACGCTGCGACCGGTGGCGGTGAGCTCCGCCAGCGCGCCGTCGTAGCGGAGGGCCGCGGTCACGTCGGTGGCCAGCTTGGGGCCCAGGCCACCGGCGCGGAAGTTCTTCACCGTCGCCTCCATGTCGAGGTGCGGGACGCGGGCCGAGCCCTCGACGTTGGCCACCACGTCGACGCGGCCCTGGATGCCGTCCACATGGAGGAACGCTGGCAGCTGGGCGAGCTTGCGGTCCGGCACCACCAGCGTCGCGCGAAAAGGCGTACGGCTCAGGGTATCCACGAAGCGCGGCACGTCGGCCTGCACCTCGTCGAAGAGCGTGGCGTACGGCAGGTTGGACTTGACGTCGACGGCGGCGAGCACCCCGTGCTTGTCGAACACGTGTGCGGCCACGGCGGCGAAGCCCGAGGTAGCGTCCACCTGCACGTTCAGGGCGGCATCGAGGCCGGTGATCATGGTGGGAAGATCGCCGCTGCCGGGCTCCGGTGCGATGGTCGCCGAGAGCCCTTTGGTGGACGCGCTGAGCTTCACTTCGGGGGGCACCTCTGCGCTGTCGCGACCGGCGCGCCCCTCGACCCGAAGCTGGCCGGTGACGCCGTAGTCCGAGAGCTGCGGCACCAGGCGACCGAGCTTCTGCAGGTCGACGCCGGCGCGAAAACGCCCGCGTCCGTAGAGGCCCGGGAGCGACTGCGGCGCCAGCGCGGGGCCCGGCAGGTGGATGCGCGGGGCATCGATGTCGAAGCTACCGAAGTCGCCCACGTCGCCGTTGCCGGTGATCGCCAGGTTTCGCTTCTCGAGCGACGCACGGATGAAGCCGCGTGCGCCGTGCACCGAGCCGTAGGCGCCGCGGTCGAGGGACGCCACGATGTCGCCTTCCACCTCGTTGCCTCGCATGCGGGCGTTGCCCATGAGCGTGGCATGCCCACCGAGGTTCGACAGGGAGATGAGCCGGCCCACCCGGTCGATGTCGATGTCCGGCGCGCGCACCGCGGCCTCGCCGGAACCGCCGGCGAAGTCCGCGGAGATCTCGATGGGTTGCCCCACGCCGCGGACCTCCGCGTCGACGACCTGGATGCGCGGGCCCTGGATGCGCACGTCCGGCGCGAAGAGCCGAAGGTGCTCGCCGTGGCTCACCAGGTGCACGTCGGTATCGCGGAGCGCGATGACGTTGCCCACCGAAATGCTCGACTCCGCACGCGCGTGCTCCACCTCCACCGGCCCCAGGTGCACGTCTTCCGCGTGCACGTTGGCGCCGATGGCCAGTGAGGTCAGCGGGCCGCTCACGTGGGCTTCCACGGTGCCTCCGGCGATGCGCAGGCCCCCGGGCCCGGTGATGGGACCGATGCCGGCGCGGACCTCGGCGGTGAGCTCGCTGCGCGCGAGATCGAGGCGCCCCTCGGTGCGCGCGTGAAGGTTGCCGCCGAGGGGGATCGCGACCCGACGAAAGGCGCCGAGGCTGGCCTGGGTCTCGGTGCTGAAGAACAACGGACCGCCGCTCTTCATCTCGGCGTGGACAACGGTGGGCGCGCCCGGCTCGTTGGCCACCGCGTCGGCCACCAGGTCGCCGTCGTCCATGTGCACGGTGGCGGTGGACGGCGGCGTGGGCTGGCCGGCAACCGATCCCGCGCTCGCCACCAGTCTTGCGGTTCCGCTCGGACCCTTGCCGGAGGGAATCTGCAGCACGACCTGGGTGCGCGCATCGAGGTTCGACGACGGACCTCCCACGCTGGTGACGTCGAGGCGCTGGGCCGCCGCCTCCGCGCGCACGCCGGGGGTTCCCAGGGCGGCGAAGGTACCGCCGGCGCGAACGGCGCCTGCGCCCAAGGTGGCGTCGGCGAGGAACGTGGCCTCGCTCAGGTGGCCGAATGCTCGGGCCCGCACCGAGACGGGGCCTACCAGCGGCGCGCCGGTGAACGCTGCGATGCGTTCTCCCGGCCCCTCCGGCAGTTGCACCGCCGCGTCGAGCACGTCGCCGCGGAGCGCGGTTCGGGCAGTGAGCGCCACGCCGAAGACCTCGCCTGCCACGTCGAGCCGAGCCGCCAGTGGACCGTAGCCGGCGCTGGGCGCGGCGAGGGCGCCGCGTGCCGAAATGTGTGCAGGGTGCACCGG
>JABFRG010000397.1 GCA_013141295.1 Polyangiaceae bacterium | reverse complement strand
GCATCGGGAACACCAGCGTCGGTCGCGGGCGGCGGCTTCACCGGCGGCGGCTCCTTCGCCGTGTTCTTTTCCGCCTCTTCCCGCGCGAGCCGCTGCTCGAGCTCGGCCAGGGTCTTCTCCGCCTCGTCCTTGTCCGGCGGCGCCCCCTCCAGGTACTTCTTGTAGCCGGCGATGCCGCCCCGAAGGTCGCCCGCCAGCACCTTGGCCCGGGCGATGTTGAAGAGCACGTTCGGGTGCGGGAGGATCTCGTAGGCCAGCTCGAGCTCGGCGATGCCCTCCGGGAACTTCTCGGCGGCGATGGCCTGCATCCCCTTCTTGAAGTGCGCGCGAGCCTCGGTGCGCGCGTCGGCTCGGGCGACGCCGGCGGTGAGCCAGACGACGAACAAGCAGAGGACGGCGATTGCCCGAGGAAGTCCCCTGGAACAGAGGAGCCGCCGGGGCGCCGGGTGGGGCCGAACGCACATGAGAATCGAGGCGCACTTCATCACGATCCGACCGGATTCGAAAGACCCGAGGCCCCGGTAGCCGCCGAATCTGGGGCAAAAAGCGGGCACGCCTTGGGGAGACCTTCCGGCGAGTGCTACCATCTCGAGGTCGCCGTGGACCTGCCGCCCCCCTCGCATCGTCCCCCTGCTGCCCTGCCCGACGCGTTTCGCGCGCCCCGGGCGCTGCGGCGCCTCAACGTCGTCGCGGTGGCGGCGTCGCTCGCCGCCTGCACCGGGGTGGTGTTCGCCATGCTGGCCCCGGGAACCCTGAGCGACCCGGAGGTGGAGTCTCCGAGCCCACTCCTCTCGCCGGCCATCATCTGCGCGCTCTCTACGCTGGTCTACGGTCTCGTGTGGGCCCGCGTGGTGCGCATGCGCACGCGCCGGGGCCTGCCCTTCGGCTGGCTCGCCGCGGTCCCGCTGGCGGCCATGAACGCCGGCACCGCGCTCGGCATTCTCATGGAGGCGACGCACAGCGAAGGGAGCTCCGAGGGCTTCGGCGTGGGCTTCGTCGCCGGCGCGACCTACGGTGCCATCCTGTGGATCCCCGCCCTCATCGTCACCCTGGCCTGCTACGGCCTGCCGCTCTATCTCGCCCAGCGCGCGGCCGACAAGGGCATCGGCAGCGAAGATCGCGGCGAGCGCACGGTGGGTGTCGCCGCCGCCACGTTCAGTGTATGTGCCACGCTCTTCGCGCCCTTCGTGACCCACGACGCGCGTACGACGCTCGTGCTCCTGGCCCTGGCGCTGGTGGGCGTCGCCGCCGGCGTGGCGAGCGCCGCCTACTCGAACCACCGGGAAGAGAAGCGCCGAGCCTTCCTGCGCGAGGTGGAGAGCGGCGCGCGGGACGGCTACCGGCTGGAGCGACCTCCCGCCGAGGAGGACGGCGCGAGCGGCCCCCCGTCGATGCTGGTGCGCGTGTACGAGACCGGCGCGGCGTATCGCTCGTCGACGCTGGCGGAGCCGGTGCTGGAGCTCGACGAGGAAGGCGACATGAAGCGCGCGCTGGTGCCCGTTGCCGCGCCCGGCAGCCGATGAAGCGTGCTCGCAGCTGGAAGCCCAGCGACGAACAGATGCGCCTGTGGCCGGGTGTTTCCGGCAACACCATCAACGGCCTCGGAGAAACGACGCCGCGGCCGCCGTCACCCATTTACTGGCACCCGCCGGAGCGAACGCCCCACGGGCCGCTGCAGCGCTGGTTCTACACGCAGAGCACGAGCCCGCTGGTGGACGAGGCCCGCAAGGAACGGCAAAAGGCCATCGACGCCCCGCTCTCGGCGGTAGCCGCCACGCCCCGGGACGCCAGCGCCGAAGCGTGGACCGCGGAGGTGAAGCGCGTTGCCCTGGAGAGCGGCGCCGACGTGGTAGGCATCGCGGGGTTCCGTCCCGAGTGGGTCTTCGCGGGCTCGCCGGTTCCCCCGGAGAAATGGATCATCGTGCTCGGGGTCGGCATGAGCTACGAGGCCATGAGGACGGCGCCCGACGCCCTGGCGGCGGCCGAGGTGTCGCGACAGTATGGCCGCGGCACACGGGCCGCCAAGGGAGTCGCCAACTTCCTGCGGGAGGCGGGGCACCCGGCGGAGCCCCACGGCGGCCCCATGGCCGGCGCCTTCGTGCTCATCCCCGCGGCCATCGCCGCCGGCCTCGGCGAGCTGGGCAAGCACGGTTCGCTAATCCATCGTGACCTCGGCGCGAGCTTTCGGCTCGCGTGCGTCCTCACCGACGTGCCGTTGATCGCCGACGCGCCGGACGTCTTCGGCGGCGACGACTTCTGTCAGCGTTGCTCGCTCTGCGTCGACGAGTGTCCGCCCGACGCCATCTTCCAGGTGAAGCAAGACGTGCGCGGAGAGCGCCGATGGTACGTCGACTTCGACAAGTGCCTCCCGTTCTTCAACGAGCACATGGGCTGCGCCATCTGCGTGGCAGTGTGCCCCTGGAGCCGCCCCGGCGTGGCGCCGCGGCTCGCGCAGAAGATGGCCGCCCGCAAGGCCCGCTGATGATGTGTCCAAGAATCCGCTGCGCGACGATTCTCGGACACATCTCGGGTCTCGTCAGTACGGCGTCTTCTTGAAGCCGGCGGGCGTGGACTCGTCGGGCTCGGCGCTCTTCGCGCCGGAGGGCGCGGGCGCGACCGGCCGCACCGGTACGCCGGCAGCTCCCGCTTTGCCCTTGGCGAGGAACACGTGCACCGGCGCGGTGAGCGCCGTTTGCCGCGTCTCGGCCACGAAGCCAGCCTTGGAGAACACCAGGGTATGCGTGCGCTCTACATCCTTCTGCTCGAGCGACACGGTACACGGCGTGGACGCGCAGATCTCGGCCGCGCCCTCTTGCACCCGCGCGCCGCTCGGCTCGCTGGTGAAGCGCACCTCTTTCAAAGGCGAGGCCAGCGGAGCCGCCACGGTGGCCGCGCTCGGCGGGGCGTGCGGCATCTCCACCGAGGCGCCCGGACGACCCGCTTGGGCGGCCGGCGCCTGGGTCATGCGATAGGCGAGGTAGCCGAGGCCGCCGCCGATGGCCACCGCCAGGCCCACCAGGCCCAGCACCGCGCCGCGCGACGGCCCCGACGGGCGGACCGATCGCGGCGCGGTG
>JABFRG010001153.1 GCA_013141295.1 Polyangiaceae bacterium | reverse complement strand
CAGCAGGATGGGCCCCACCATCTCGTTGATCATCACCACCCCGAGGAGGCAGGTGCTCACCGGATCGCCCCAGGTGGGAAACTGCTTCTTGACCAGGATGGCGAGGCCGATGGCGACGCCCGATTGGGAGACGAGAATCGACGGTAGAAACGGTCGCTGCTCTTTTTCGACCTTCCCCACGATCATGCCCACGCGGCACCCCACGTAGAGCGCCACCGCTCGCACCACCGCCAGGAGCACCACCAGCGGAATGAGATCGCGGAACTCCTTCCAGTGGAGGCCAGCCCCGGCCACCGCGAAGAACACCGCGAACACCGGTACCCGCGCCGGTTCCATATCGCGAATGAGCTTGTCGCCCTCGACGTCGCTCAGGTTCTCGATGAGCAGCCCGGTGGTCAAACACATGAGCAGCGGCGAGAGGTGCAGGCGGGTGGCAGCTTCGGCCGCCACGAAGCACACCGCGAAGGCGAAGAGCGCGACCCGGCGATTGATGCGCTTCATGTAGACCACGAAGATGACGCCCACCACCGCGCCCACCCCCACCGATCCGAAGATGTGGATGAGCAAATCGGTGATGTTGGCGCTGCCCTGCCCCATGCCGAACACCGAGCTGGCGAGGGCGTTGGCTGCGGAGAAGATGAACAGGATGGCGAGGTCGGCCAGGACCACCACGCCCAGCGCAGTCTCGCTGAAGGGCCCCGCCGAGGCGGTCTCGTTGATGAGCGCGATGACCACCATCGGCGAGAGGCACGCCACCACGACCGCCATCACCAGCGAGACGGCCGCGCGCTCGCCACTGGTCATGCTCAGCAAAAAGCCGATGTAGGGGCGCATGATGGGTACGTAGGGGAGCGCGAAGATCACCGCCGCCACGATGACGATGGCCGCCGGCACCGAGACGCCGCCCACCGCCAGGACGGCGCGAAGACGAGGTCGCAAGCGCTTCAAATTGAGCTCGGTGCCGGCCGAGAGCGCGATGAGCCCGATGGCCACGTTGTTCACGAGCTTGAGGTCCGAGACCATGCGCTCCGAGACGAAGTTGAACACGCTGGGGCCAGCCAAGAAGCCCAGCACCAGATACCCGGTGAGCTTGGGCAGACGCACGGCGCTCACGATGGTGCCCATCTGCATGGCGGCGAGGAGCACGAACCCGAAGGCCAGCGCCGCGCCGGAGCCCACCAGCGAGGTCTCCTCGGGGAGGAACGAGCGCGCCGAGGCGATGAGCAACACCACCAGCGCGAGGAGGAACACCGCACGCGCCATCAGCGGTCACCTCCGTGCACGTCCGGCGGAGGCGGGGTGAGGGAATCCATGTCGTGCGGTGGAGCCGGATAGATGGATCCCGCGGCCGGCTCGCGCTCGAGCGTGAGGCCGCCGCGTAGCCGCGCCACGACCTGCACCACCACCTCGGTGAGCACGGCGCCGCCGATGCAGGTGGTCATGAGCCACGAGAGCACCGGGGCGGTGGTGGCTCCGCGGTACAGCGTGACGTAGGCCACGATGGTGGCGATGGAGATGGGGGACTGCGGCGAGAGCGCGAGGCCCAGCGTGGCCGGGTCCGGGAGGCCAGCCGGGCCGGTGATCTTCCCGATGTGCGCGCCGATGACCTTGCCGGAAACACGCGCGAACACGAACACCGGCACCAGGAGCCACCCCTGCCACGCGGTCGGGTCCCAGAGCGCACCGGCCACCAGAAGGAAGATGAGATAGAGCGGGCGCTCCACCTGCACCATCGTCTGCCGAAGTCGGGCCATGCCCTTGTACGGGAGATTGGTGAGCAGCGCCCCGGCGATGGCGCAGGTGACCAGCGGCGAGACCCCCAGGTATCCGCTCATGCCGGCGGAGATGGCGGTGGAGCCCAGGAGCAGCGCCATCTCCTGCGCTTCCGACTCGGCGCCGCGGACCAGCACGTAGGTGAGAATCCCGAACACGCCGCCCAGACCCAGCGTGACGAACAGCCACGCGATGTGGGGCAGGTGCCACGCCGAGACGTCGTCGGCCGGACGGTAGTACGCGCAGATGAGCGCCATCACGAAGACGCCCGCCACGTCGTTCAGCGTGGTGATGCGCTGGACGAGCCAAGCGGCGGTACCGCCGGCTCCCCGCGATATGGCCGCTGCGGCCACCGGTGCCGCGGGCGCCGCGCATGCCCCGAGGGCCAGCGCATCACGCAGCGAGACGCGTGCGAAGACCCGCGCCGCATCGCCCCAACCGTTCACCTCGCTGAGCATCCAGGTGGGGTCGAGCGCCAGCAGCGTCACCGCCGTCACCATCGCCACCGTGAGGAAGGGCAGCGCGCTCTCGGCGAACACCACCGAGGACGTGCGGTCCGGGAGGCGGTCGAGCTCCCGCACGTCGAAGTGCATGCCCACCACGAACCCGAGCCACCCGAAGCCGAACTCCAGGGCCGGCCGCAGATCGGTCACCACCTCGTCGGTGAGGATGCCCACGCTCGGATTGCGAAAGAGCACCCCCAGCGCCAGGAACGGCAAGCCGCTCGACACGATGACCGTGAGCCCCAGGCGCTTCTCGAGCCGACGAACCGCAGGGTGCGCCGCGAGGACCGCGAGGACGAACGCAAGCGCGAGCCCCAGGACCACCCGAAGGAGGCCGGTCTGCGCCGAAGCCCCGGTCAGGATGGGAACCGGAACCTGGCCATGGCCGGGCTCCGCGGCCGCGACACCACCCCAAAGCGCCAACGCGATCCCGAGGACCGAGGCGCCGAGGTTGTGGGGCCGAAGCATACGGACACCTTACCGAAAACCGGGGGGGGTCGTCGTTACAACCGCGAAGGGTACGCACCGCGCCGCGTAAGATCGGGGCCAGGAAGGCCCGGACCGCCGGGCACGGGCACGGGCACGGGCACGCAGTGCACGCGAGGTCGACGACGTTCCCTCCCCCTTGCCCTCCCGCTCCGCGGGACGGGAGCTAGAGCCCCGCGAGCGCGAGCGCGAGCACCGAGCGCGAAGCGCGAGCACCGAGCGCGAAGCGCGAGCACCGAGCGCGAAGCGCGAGCACCGAGCGCGAAGCGCGAGCACCGAGCGCGAAGCGCGAGCACCGAGCGCGAAGCGCGA
>JABFRG010000813.1 GCA_013141295.1 Polyangiaceae bacterium | reverse complement strand
TCGTCGCAGAGGGGGTCCCTCATTCTTCGAGGCACTGGCGCGCTCCACGCCGTTCAGCTCATCCGTGATACCCTCACGGTATGCGCCTCTGGGTCTCGGCGTCGAGCGTGCCACTTACGGCGTGCACGTTGCTCTTCCCGCTCGACGATCAGCGGGCGCTTCCGGAGCAGCTCGTGACCGAGGGCGGGGTACTCAGCCCTGACGCATCGCGCGTCGATGTCGACGCTCGCCCCGACGCGGCGTTCTCTTGCGGTGGTCGCACGGCGCTGCTGTGCGTGGACTTCGACGACGCAGGCTTCACGCAAACGCCCGAGGTCAACGGGACCGGAGCGCTCTCGGTGGAGACCACCAATGCCCGGAGCGCTCCGCGGTCGCTCGCCTTCTTTCTGCCGGGCGTCGCACCCAACGTCACTCCGGTGCCTCCCAGCGCGCGCGGGTGGGTGATGGTGCCGGTGGCCGGTGATCATCCGGTGGTGCGCATCGCGTTCGACGTTCGCGTGGAGACGCCGGCCCGCGTCACCGGCGACAACGACGTGAACCTGATCACGCTCCGCTACGGCCAGCGCTACTTCTACGTCTACCGCTCCGACGTCGGCCTCACCGTGGGCGAGTCGGTGTTCGCCGACGCCGGCCGCGTGTACGTGAACCACCCTTCGATCCCCCGGCCGCTGGCGCTCGATCGCTGGACCCACCTGGAGCTGGCGGTGAACCTGCAATCGAAGACCAGCTCGTTCTCCGTCGACGGTGACGTGGTGGAGGCGAACTATCGCCTCCAACCGGACTGGACCCTGGGCCCACTGGTCGTCACCCTCGGCACCGAGTTCACGCCGCGCGGGGTCGGCGACTTGCGCGTGCGCTGGGACAACTTCCTGCTCACCGAGTGAGCATGCTTCAGGGCGAGAACTCGATGGGGTAGCGCACGGTGGTGTCGCCCTTGGCGCGCGAGGCCGGGAACACCAGGGTCTTGGCGTGCTCCACCATGCAGGTGCCGAAGGCGGCGTCCTTGAGGGTGGTGGCGTCGTCGGCGCGGACGTCGTCGATGCGGCCCTCGCCGGTGATCTTGAAGGCCAGGACGAACTTCCCCTGGGCCTTGGGGTCGCGCTTGGTGAGCTGCTCGTAGCAGCCGCGCATCTTGTCGAAGCCGCCGCGCACCACCGACTGGATCTCCCGCGGCATGAGCGCGTTCGGCACCTTCACGGTGAAGGGCTCGGCGGGAATGGCGGTGAGCTTGGAGAAGGCCTCCTCGACGGTGGCGAGCTGGCTCCAGCGAGGCGCTGCCACGAGCACCACCGGCGGCGCGTTGGGGCGTTCCTTCACCGCCACGAAGCCGTCGCCGCTGGCCAGGCGCTTCTCGATCTCCGCCGTCGGCATCGGCAAGAGCGCGTCGTAGCGCGCGGGGATGCGGCCGTCTTGCTGATCGTAGTAAAATACCGCCAGGCTGCGGTCGATCTCCGCGCCGCGGGCCCCGGGAATGGACGTCCACGAGCCGTGGCCGTGGCGCCCGCTGTGCACCTTGGGCTTCTCGCAAAGGGGACAGGCGCGATCGGCGCTGCGTCGAATGGCTTCGCCGATGGCGAACGTTCCCAGGCGATCGGAGTCGTGCACGCCGCGACCGATCATGGCCACGGTCACGTCGTAGAGACCGCCGGCGTTCTTGGGAAAGTACTTGATGAAGGCCGAGGCGATGGGGGCCACCGGGTCGCGGTTCTCGTCGTCCTGCGCGAAGCGCGAGGTGGCGTCGCCGGTGAGGAGCTTGCGCAGCCGCTGGTCGGCTTCCTCGGCCTTGGCGAAGGTGTTCGAGTTGCCGTGGCTGGCGAGCAACACCTCGATGGTCGAGATGGCCTTCTCCTTGTCGCCTTCGAGCTCGTAGGCCCGCGAGAGCCAGAGCGCGGCGTCGTCCTTCTCCGTTGCCGAGAGCTCCGGCGAGGCCACCAGCGTGGCGAGCTCGGCGCGGGCTTCGGCGACCTTGTCGCCCGTCTCCACCTGTCGAGAGGCGCGCTCCAGCCGCACGCCGGCGCTGTTCGCGGTGCTGGCCGCGCTGGCCACCGAGGCCGCCGCCGCGGGATCGTCGCCGCCCTCCTTCTGGCCGCCGCAGGCGAAGGTGGAAAGTGCGACGAGGGTTCCGAGGATTCCGAGGTTCTTCATGATGTCTTCTCCGGGGTCGATGAATGGGATGGGGGAGAGGGACGCTCCGTCCGTCTCACAGGTCCCAGCTTGCATCGCGGATGTCTGGCTTCCTTCCACGCCCGGTCACCGTTGTGTCACCGGCGTTCAAGCTCCCGAGCCTTTGCGCGAGAAGCGGTAGCCGGCGCCGCGCACGGTGACGATGTGCACGGCATTTTTCGGGTCCTTTTCCAGCTTGGTGCGCAGTCGATTGATGAAGTTGTCGACGGTGCGATCGGTGCCGAAGTAGTCGGCGCCCCACACCGCGTCGAGGATGCGCTGCCGCGGCAAGAGCGAGTCTTCGTGGGTGACGAAGTAGTGGAGGAGCCGCATTTCCAGGGCGGTCATCTCCACCTGCACGCCCGCGCGCTCCACCCGGTGCGCGCCGAAGTCGATGGTCACGTCGGCGAACGAGGTGGTCTCCACCGCCCGCGCCCGGAGCCGCGTGCGGCGTAAGGCCGCGTGGATACGCGCGGTGAGCTCCGCGGCGCCGAAGGGCTTCACCAGGTAGTCGTCGGCGCCGAGCCGGAGGCCGCGCACGCGATCTTCCATCTCGCCCTTGGCGGTGACCATCAGGATCGGCAGCTCGGCGTCGCGCGCGCGCAAGGCCTCGCACACCTCGAAGCCGTTCATGCCCGGCAGCATCACGTCGAGCAGCACCAGATCCGGCCGTTCGGCGAGCGCCGCGTCGAGCCCTTCCGGGCCGGTTTTGGCCAGGGTCACGCGAAACCCCTCGGCGCGCAGGGTCATCTGGATCGAAAGGCGAAGGCCGGCGTCGTCCTCCACCACGAGGATGTTCTCCTGCCGTCCACGGCTGGGCGCTTGGGTCATGGGCTTGGTTCCTCGCTACGAAGAAGCGTGACGATGAAGACGGTTCCGCCGCCGGGCCGGGCCTCGGCGTGGGCCTGGGCC
>JABFRG010000150.1 GCA_013141295.1 Polyangiaceae bacterium | reverse complement strand
AGGGCTTGGTCACGACGCCCACCGTGAGAGCGCCCTCTTCCCGAGCGATCTGCGCGATGACCGGCGCCGCGCCGGTACCGGTGCCGCCGCCCATGCCCGCGGTGACGAACACCATGTCGGCGCCGGCGATGAGCTCCTTGATGCGCTGCGCGTCTTCCATGGCGGCCTTGCGACCGCGCTCGGGGTCGGCGCCGGCGCCCAGGCCGCGCGTGACGTTGGAACCGATGTTGAGCTTGGTGGCGGCGGCGTTCACGTTGAGCGCCTGCACGTCGGTGTTCACCACGATGAACTCGACGCCCTCGAGCCCGAGGTTGATCATCGTGTTCACGGCGTTGCCACCGGACCCGCCGCAGCCGATCACCTTGATGCGCGCCTGGTACTCCTGCGTCTCGTCCGCGAACTCGATGGAAAAGCTCATGACTATCCTCCAGAGGGTGCACGAAGCCCCTCGACCACTCGAAATGTGTCGACTGCATCGACCGGCGTCGATGCGAGCCACGGCGGCCGTGGCTTCAAAATTTGGCGACGCGCCTCACGCTCGGCTGTCGCCTCGCTGCGCGTCACAACCTTCCTAAAGGTCCCCGAAAAGAAACAAAAGTTTTCGGGCAAGTTTTGGGGGATGTTATCCTACATATGTCCCATCTATCGGGAATGACGGAGCTAAATGAACTCCTCAACGATGACCTGCAGGCCTTCGGGATCGATGTAGATTTCACCGATCGTGGGGTCTTCTTCGAAGAACGCCACCACCGCCTCCACCGCCTTCGGGCGAGGCTTCTTCAGGAGGCGGCTCTCGAGCCTATCGGCCACCTCGTCGAGCAACACGTCGTCGGCCAGCTCGATAAGCTCTTGCTGAAGCAGGAGCGTGACCAGGAGCTTGGCGGTGCGTGTGGCGTCGGCTTCCGGGTCCTCGGGCAGCTCGTCGGCCGGGAGATCCAAGCTCACCGCGCCGGTCTCCAGCCGCGCCACCAGCGGCTCGAAGAACGCCGCGAGCGACGGCGCCTGGTGGACGATGCACTCGCGGTCGTCGAGATCGTCGGGGTACTGCAGGAGCCAAACCTGCTCCCGCAAGGAATCGACGCACAGCAGCCACTCGTCGACGTCGCCGGAGAAGTCGCCTTCCTCGTCGATGTCGTCCTCGCCGTCGTCTGCGTCGCCTCCTTCGAGGGGAGACCGCAGCGCGACGAAGGGAATCAGCTTGGCGGCCTTGGCGCCGGGGCCCGGTTCGCGGGCACACGCCTCGCCGCCGATGAAGACGTCGTGGTCCAGCAGGCGCGCCGCGGCCTGCCCCAAAAAGCGCACCTGACAGCTGCCGCTCTCGACCTCGGCGCGCCACGCGGCCTCGTAGTCCGGCAGGAGCATCCCCGAAAACAGGCCGCCGGCGCCGCGCTCTCCGTCACGCCAGGCGAAGAGCGTGGCGAGCGTGGGCGGCAGTCCCGAGACCTTGGTCGACGGGCGCGCGAGCCGCTCCTCGATGGCGCGCGGCTGCGCGAGGACCCACGTGTCGATGCGGGCGAGCAAGCTCTCGAGCGTCGGAGTCGACATCGAGGTCGAGGATACGTCACTGCGCGCCACCTGCGGCGACCGAATTGACGCGGCGACGGCGCCGGCACTACACATGCTCGCATGCGCTCGTCCTTCGCTCACGCTCGACTCCTTGGCCCCGTGCTGGCCATCGCCCTCGCAGCGTGCGAGCCGCCGGCCCCCGATCACACGGCGGCGAGGCTCGAGTGCCTCCGCGGATGTGCGGGCAAGAAGGACGCGTGCATCCTCGGCGCGCAGAGCGCCCCGCAGATACAGCAATGCGATGAACAGAATCAGGCCTGCGTGGGAAGCTGCCCGCCGTGAAGGCTCCCCGGGTCGGCTCTGCCGCGGTACTGGTGCTGCTCGGGAGTGGCTGCGTGAGCGCGTACAAGCCGCCGACCATGGCTGCGCCGCACGCGGTCCTGAAGCTGCGGCGGACGTACGATAGCCGGGGCGGTACGACCTTGCGCGAAGAGGCGTTCGTGGATGGGCACCCCGCGTTCTACGCGCAGGATTCGGTGGAGACCGCGCAGGCTGCTCGGACCGATGCGATCCTCGTCCACCCGCGGGCCGCGGAGATCCGCATCGCTACGGCCTTCTTCCACACCGAGATGCGCGCGGTGCAGGAGACCTACACCGTTCAAGTCCCGTACACGACGACGGAGACGTACAACTGCGGCTCCGGCACCTCGTACCAGACGTGCACGCGCATGGTGACCCAGTCGCGAACCGAGACGCGCTTCCGAACCGTGATTCGCCCGGTGGAGGTGAGTGACGGCTCCTGCGCTGCGGCGCTCTGGATCGCACCGACCAACGGCGGCGCCTACCTGCTCGACCACGAATTCGTGCAGAACGGCCTCTGCCGCGTGGCGTGCTTCGAGCAGACGCCGGGCGCAGAGCCCGGAACGTTCACGAATCGGCCCTGCCCCGTGCCCTCGCCACAGGACGTCCAGAAGGCCCTGGACGACCGCTAACGCCCCCGCGCGCCGCTCAGAAAGCCGCCTTGAGCCACTCCCAGAGCTTCGACTTCGGTGCCCGCTCGCCAGACGCGAGCGAAGCCGCCGCCGCCGCGATGGCAGCGTGCTCCTTCACCTGATGTGGCTGCACGCGAATGATGGAATGCGAGGGCGCCTGCTCACGGGCAACCGCTTCCGCCAGCGCATGCGCGCCGTACTTCACGAGGCCCACGCCGGTGGCGTGCTGCGGACCGTTCACCAGCTGCGTGATGCCGCGAACCCCGGCCGGAAAGCCGATGCGCACCGGCATGCCGAGAATCTCTTCGGCGAACTCCGGCATGCCCTCGAGGAGCACCGCGCCGCCGGTGAGGACCACGCCCGCAGAGAGCTGCTCCAGGAGCCCGGTGTCCTCGATGCGCTTGCGGATGACCGCGAAGATCTCCTCCACGCGCGGCTCGATGATGTCCGCGAGAATGCGCCGCGGAGCGCGCCGCGGCGGGTGGCCGCCGACGCCCGGCACTTCTACCTCTTCGTCGCTGCCCACCATGCGCGCGAGGGCGCAACCGCTCATGCGCTTGAGCCGATCGGCCTCGGCC
>JABFRG010000451.1 GCA_013141295.1 Polyangiaceae bacterium | reverse complement strand
CCGGTCTTCTCGAAGTAGTCGCCGATGCCCAAGGCGCGGGAGGTCTTGCGCGCGTTCTTCATGCCGTCGCGCTACTCGTCCGGAGAGACCAAAGCCGCGGCGGCGCAGGCGGCTGCGGACCTCGACGTGCCCTTCGTGGAGCTCTCGGTGGACGCCGCGTTCCAGAGCGAGGTGGCCGAGATCGCCAAGATGCTCCAGCCGGGCGAGACGGTGACCGCCACCACCAAACAGAACGTCCAGGCCCGCCTCCGGGCCGAGCGGATGTGGAGCTGGGCCAACAGCGCCGGTGGCCTCTTCCTCCAGACCAGCAACATGAGCGAGAAGGCGGTGGGCTACACCACCATCGGCGGCGACATGGAGGGCGCGCTCTCGGTCATCGCCAACGTTCCCAAGACGGTGGTGAACTACCTGCTCGACTACCTGCTGGAGACGACCGGGTGGCAGGGCATCGCCCTCACCCTGAAGAAGCCGGCAAGCGCCGAGCTGGCCGACGATCAGGAAGACGAAAAGGACCTCATGCCCTTTCCGGTGCTCGACGCCTGCTTCGCGCTGTACGCCGGCGAGAAGATGTCGCCTGCGGAAGTGTCGAGTGTATTGTACACAATGTTTCCGGAGACGCCCAAGGCCACCATCGACGGCTGGGCGGCGCGCTTCGGTCGGCTCTTCACCATGTCGATCTACAAGTGGGTGCAAACTCCCCTGTGCCTGCACGTGGGCAACCTCGACCTCGATCGCGAGCGAGCCCTCCAGCTGCCTGTGGTGCAGAAGACCGAGTGGCACGAGCCACCCGCGAAGTAGTCAGTCGACGCAGACGCCACTGCCTGCATCGATCAGCTGCGAAGGTTCGTCCGCTTCGCACACGACGCCGGCGGTAGTGACGCGAAACGCGGTACGAACGACCGCGACCGGGCAAGTTTCCCGGACCGGCGCCCACACCTGGTAGCCGCCTTCGGTCTTCACGAAGTCGAAGGCGCGCGACACACCTCTCTTCACCAGCGAGGTCGCCATGTGCACCGGCTTGGTGAGGGCTGGAAGCCGTGCGTCGGGCTCGTAGGCCAGCTTGTGGCTCAGCGCCACCATGGCCAAGGCCTTGCGCGGCGAGTCGATGGGGATCAGCGCTGCGGCCAGCTCCTTCTCGTTCGTGATCTTCTGCGTGCCGAGCTCGTAGACGCAGAAGGTCTGGATGAAACCGCCACCGCGATAGAAGCCGGGCGCTGGGGGGTCTGCGGTGCCCACCGTGCGGCAGGTCGTATGAACCGCTGCCGGTGCCGCCGCCCACGACCCGACCCCCTCGGCTGCGGCGGGGAACGGACCGAAGTGCGCCAGCGACAAGCTCAGCGTCGTTGCCTGCGTCGGCTGCTCACGATCGATGCGCGGCGCTGCGCCACTGCGGCACCGGGGAGAAGGCGCGACGGTCGTGACGGCAGGCGAGTTGACGGTGGCGTCGGACGCGACCGACGGGGGTGAGGGCGGCCGCGAAGGGTCGGCGCTCGTGCCCTTGCATGCCGCCAGCGCACCCAGCGCGAGTGCAACGAGGTTCTTCACCGCTCCAGCATACGCGCTACTTCTTCACGCGGATCGGGTTGGTGATGAGCCACATGTATTCCGTGTCGGCGGAGGCTGCCTGGCTGCCCATCTGCGACGCCAGGTGCTTGGGCTTGATCCAGATCTCCACATGGTATTGCCCCGGTTCGGTGACCGTCTTGGTGATGCTCTGCCCGAGCCCGGCGACTTGCGCCACTTCCACCGTGCCGTTGCCGTCGGTGCGATAGAGCACCGTCCTCACCTCGGCCTTCGCCGCCGTGGGCTTGTCGAACACCACGCCCGAGGGAATCGGGGCCGGCGCGCTCGGAGCCTGCACCTTGAGGGTCAAAGGGCCGCTGACCTCGTCGCCCAGATCCACCGGCTTGCCTGCGGCATCGCCCTCGTACACGAAGTCCTTGGGGTCGCCGAACACCGAGAAGAGGCCGTACGACCGTCCGTGCGCGATGGCTTCCTTCAAGTCGACCGGCGAGAGCGATTTCACGAACACCCGGTTGTGGAGCCAGCGCAGGAGGCGCTCGAAGGCGTCGAAGCGACGACCGTCGGACATGGTCAGCTTGCCGCCGGCGATGAGCTGCGCGAGGACGTTGGGCTTGCCGCCGAGAAGTGCCGCGCAGAGCGCCTGCGCAGCGGCCCCCTTGCACACCGGGTCGACGCTCACGTTCTGGTGCACGTCGGAGCCGAGAATGCCGGGCACGAAGCGTCCGCGCTGCACCTCGCGCCACTTGTCGAAGCCCTTCTGCGGCCACGAGGGCAAGAGCAAGAGATAGAACAGGTCCGGGTGCGCGCCGGAGCTCGAGCCCTGCAAGAAGTCGTTGAGCTTCTCGAAGAAGGGAATGACGTCGACCGCGGCGCCGGTGATCTTGTCGCCGCCCAGCGCGGTCTTGAAGTTGCCGTGCGGGTTGTACCACTCCATGGCGTCGGCACCGCCGTTGATGATGGTGGGCGCGTCGATGTCGTCGGCCTCGGAGTGCGCCAGGGCGACGATGGCGCCGGCCGCGTGGAGATCGGCCACCAGCGACTGCACGTCGGCGATGGGGCGGTTGTTCTGGTAGCCGTCGTAGCGCGTCGGGTGCTTGGTGAAGCCGATGGGCAGCGTGTGCTCGCCCTCGAAGCCGTAGGTGAAGAGCACCTTGTGACCGTCCGGGCACTTCATCTCGTTGCCGATGACCGCGCCGGTGGCGTCCTTCAAGAGCACGTCGCCGGCTGCCGCGTCGTAGAGCACGTTCTCGGTGGGGGTGACCTCGTTCATGTGCGCCGGGTGGTCGGTGAGGGCGATGAAGTCGAGGTTGTCCTTGCACGGCGCCGCGCGAAGATCGGCCAGGCACCCCGGGTTCGGCACGCCGCTGCTCAGTCCCTCGCCGTCGCAGGCGTCGTGAGAGTACGGCGAGTGCATGTGCATCACGCCGTGGATCTCCTGGAAGCGCTTGACCACCGGGGGCGCGCCGTCCGACGGCGCGGCGTCTTTGCCGGTGCTGGCGGTGGGCGTGGGCTTGGTGGTGGAGGCGTCGGGCTCGTCGCTCGCGCTGCCGCTC
>JABFRG010001205.1 GCA_013141295.1 Polyangiaceae bacterium | reverse complement strand
GTTCGAGCTCTCGGCGCACAATCCGCAAGACGAGCCGCGCCTGGTGAGCTGGAGCGCCTGGGGCAAGCGGTCCGATCGCATCGAGCTCTCGCGCTTGTGGCAGCGCGCCCAGCCCATCGCGGCGCAGTTCGGCGTGGTGGCCGCGGCCTACGACAAGAAGTTCGGCGCCGCCGCGCGCATTCACCAGATGTCGCTGGTGCACTTGTTCAACCCCTCTTCAGGTGTGTACACCTGCCCGCTGGCGATGACCGACGGCGCCGCCGCGACCCTCAAGCGCGCCGGCAACCAGGCGCTCATCGACCGCGCGGTGCCCCGCCTCACCAGCCGCGAGCCGGCCTACGCGTGGACCTCGGGCCAGTGGATGACCGAGCGCACCGGCGGCTCCGACGTCGCCATCTCCGAGACCATCGCCAAGCCCAATGCCGACGGCACCTTCGGGCTGTACGGTACCAAGTGGTTCACGTCGGCCACCACCTCGCAGATGGCGCTCACGCTCGCGCGGCCGGAGGGCAACCCGCCGGGCGGCTCGGGTCTCGCGCTCTTCTACCTCGAGGTGCGCGACGAGGCCGGCAACATGAACGGCATCGCCATCAACCGCCTGAAAGACAAGCTCGGCACAAGGCACGTGCCCACCGCGGAGCTCACCCTCGAGGGCACCCGCGCCATTCCGGTCATCGGCACCCGCGACGGCATCAAGAACATCACGCCGATGCTCGCCATCACCCGCACCTGGAACGCCGTGTGCGCCGCCTCGTACATGCGCCGCATCACCACCCTGGCGCGCTCCTATGCGAAGCAGCGGGTGGCCTTCGGCGCGACCCTCGACAAGAAGCCGCTGCACGTCGACACGCTGGCCTGGATGGAGGCCGAGAGCATGGGGGCCTTCTTCCTCACGTTCCGCGCAGTGGAGCTGCTGGGCAAGGAAGAGGCCGGTGTGGCCTCCGAGGGCGAGACCCAGCTCCTTCGGCTCCTCACGCCCATCGCCAAGCTCACCACCGGCAAGCAAGGCGTGGCGGTGGTCAGCGAGGGGCTCGAGGCCTTCGGCGGCGCGGGCTACGTGGAAGACACCGGCCTCCCGGTCATGCTCCGCGACGCGCAGGTGATGCCCATCTGGGAAGGCACCACCAACGTGCTCTCGCTGGACCTCCTGCGGGCGCTCTCGCGAATTGGGTCGCTCTCGCCGATCATGGCCGAGATCTACCGCTGCACGGAGCAGGCGCCGCCCTCGTGCAAGGAAGCCGCCGAGGCCGCGCGCTCGGCCACCACCCACGCCGAGCGCTGGCTCGCCGCAGCCATGGCCGAGGGCATCGAGTCCGTGGAAGCCGGCGCACGCCGCATGGCCCTCACGCTGGGCCGCGCCCTCGAGGTCGCCTTGCTGGTGGAGCACGCGGCCTGGGAGGCCAAGCACGACAAGCCCCTGCGGGCCGCCGCTGCGGCTCGTCGCCTGGTGGCCTCGGGCGTCGATCTCGTGCTCGATTCTCTGGCCCGGGAAGACGCCGCGCTCCTGGCGTAGATCCGCGCGGCCTCAGTGCAGTGTCGACGGATTTTGGGACAAGAGCTACCCCAAGCCGCGCCGCGGGCCGTGACGACCGACGTGGCACGCTACAGCCCGACCGGTAAGACTACCGACCCGCGGTACGTGGCGGCGATCGGCTCCCACATCGTCGGAGCGGTGACGAGACGAGCGATAGGGTAGAGCCGTGGACGCGTTGGCTTGGCCTCGCGTTTCGATAGTGAGCGATCGCACCCGGCTGGAGACAGCGAAGCCCGGTCACCCCAGATCGTTGTCGACGTCAGCTTGTCGCTCTTCGCCAGCCGGAACGGTTTGCCCGGGCGGGTCGACCCCGGGATGATGAGCCGCATCGCGGAGGACGCCGGTCGCGTCGGCGGCGAGGCCGAACCACGAACGCGTCGCCTCGTCGCGGGCGGCCAGCACGATGCAGCCTAGCGTCGTCCCTACGTCGCGATTCAACCGACGGGTCCCAAGAGGGTTGCTCGGTGAGCGAGCTCGCCGCTACTGGGCGATCCGAGCTTTGCATGCGCGATGCGACCGCGCTGCGAGTCGACGGATTTCGGGACACGAGCCACCCCAAGTCGCGCCGCCGGCCGTGGTCGCCCTGACACGCGGGAAGCTTCGTGCGCATGGACGCGTATACTGACGAGTATGGCAATCCGACCACCCCCCACAGGCGCCAGAGCGAAGGGCTCGTCCTGCGGGAGCGCCTTGTGCAAGAGCGGGATCCCCCGCCGCCACCACGGTCAGCGGTCCCATCCCGAGCGCAACTGCGCAACGCGCTGCGTCCACTGAACCCGCGGCCGCCTTCCTGACTTCACCGATCCACTGGCCTTCCTTTCCTTGGAGCACATTCTCATGATGCATCATCGTTCCTGGTTCGTCGTATCGACTTGTATCGTCATCGTGGCGTGCGGGTCCTCCCCGGGCGCGCCTTCAGATTCGAACGGACCTAGAACGGATGGGAGTGTCACAGGCGGTGATGGCGGGACCGCGACCGGCGATGACGATGGAGGCTTAGCATCGACCGATGGGGGGGGGGATGCCTCCATCCCCTCAAGCACGCACTTCTCGCCAACTGCGACGCAGTGGACATTGCCCGCGCTCGGCACGACGGAAGGGTACGACCAGATCGCGGGATATGATGGCAACACCGAATGGGTGACGCTCGACATCGACGGCGACGGGAAGATCGACCTGGTAAACACGGCGACGCTAGCCGACGGAAAGGTGTGGGGAGGAGACGGCGCCGCGTATTGGAAGGTCTACAAGAACACCGGAACCGGATTCGCTACGACCGCGACGCAGTGGACATTGCCCGCGCTCGGCACGACGGAAGGGTACGATCAGATCGCGGGATATGATGGCAACACCGAGTGGGTGACGCTCGACATCGACGGCGACGGGAAGATCGACCTGGTAAACACGGCGACGCTAGCCGACGGAAAGGTGTGGGGAGGAGACGGCGCCGCGTATTGGAAGGTCTACAAGAACACCGGAACCGGATTCGCTACGACCGCGACGCAGTGGACATTGCCCGCGCTCGGCACGACGGAAGGGTACGA
>JABFRG010000765.1 GCA_013141295.1 Polyangiaceae bacterium | reverse complement strand
CGACGAGAGCGCCGCGGTTCGCTTGGCTTGCCCGCCCGCCAGCAGCTGCGTGTCGTTCGCCAGCACCTGAACCGGCACTTTGGAGGCCGGGGGAACGTCCAGTTGCAAGCCGGTCTTCTCGAGGGCCAGGGTTCCGCCGCCGCCGCTGCTCGGCTCCATCTGCGTGTCTTGACCCGGCACCGGCACCGTGTGCATGCGCGCTTCGAGCTGCTTGAACGCCTCGATGGGCGCGGTGTGCCCGAAGGCGTCTTCCGAGAGCACCGGCGCCACGTACCCGCGCATCTTGGTGATGAAGGGCCTCGTGTGCGCGCCGGCAAACGGCTCGAGCGCTTCGGCGAAGGCCAGCGCCGAGGGAATGCGGTCCTTCGGGTCTCGCGCGAGGGCCGCGTGAACCACCGTGGCGAGCCCCTCGGGGATCTCCGGGCGCTTGTCGCGAATCTTCGGGACCTCGGCGGTGAACAGCTTGAAGAGGATCTCGGTCAGCTCGCCGCTCTCGGAGGTGAACGGCGTGCCGCCGGTGAGCAGCTCGTAGAGGATGACCCCCACCGAGTAGAGGTCGCAGCGGTGGTCGACGCCGCGCGGCGAGCTGGCCTGCTCCGGCGCCATGTACAGGGGCGTGCCCAGCGCCGAGTTGGTGCGCGTGAGCGACTCTTGCCCCGGCTGCGAGACCTTGCTGATGCCGAAGTCGAGGAGCTTCACGAAGTCGGGCTCGCCGTCGCGTTCGATGGCGAAGCAGTTGGAAGGCTTCATGTCGCGGTGCACGATGCCCACCGCGTGCGCCGCCTGCAGGCCCCGGAGAATCTGCACCGTGAAGTGCACGGCCCGCTCGATGGGCAGCCCGGCGAGGCCGTCGGCTTCGACGATCTGCTGGAGATCGTGGCCGGCCAGGCACTCCATGGCGATGTAGGGCGCGCCCTGCGGGAGCTTGTCGACGTCGAAGATCTGCACCACGTGGTCGCTGCGAATGCGGCCCGCCGCTTCGCCTTCCTTGAGGAAGCGCTCCACCGCGCCTTCGATGCGCATGAACCCCGGGTTCATGAACTTGAGCGCTACGGGGATTCGCGTGATGAGGTGCGTGGCGCGGGCCACGGCGCCCATGCCGCCTTCGCCCAGCAGACGGTCGATGCGGTACTTGCCCGCAATGATGTCCCCGGCACTCGGATACGCGAACGGTGTCTGCGTGTTGCTCACGAATTGTAAAGGATACGGGCCTTCCAACCCGAATGCCAGACGTCCAAACAGAGGACCGACACGAATGTCATGGGGAAAATCCGAACCGTAGCGGCGAGGCCGCAGCGTCGAAACGACCCGTGAATTCGGCTTCGCAGCGGGGCCACTCCAGGCCCACTGTGGTACTTTCGAGGCCGCCCATGGCTCCTTCCCGTTCGACGTGCATTACCGACACGGAGCTGCTTCGGTGGATGGAGGCCGACTTCGAGCCCGAGGAGCGCGCCCGGTGGGTGTCGCATGCGGAGACCTGCACGGCCTGCATGGCGCTGGTGGGGGCCACTGTAGGAGCGCCGCTGCAGCCAGCGGTGGTGCCGGCGACGGTACCCCGCCGCGATCGCTACGAGCTCGGACCCCAGCTCGGGAGCGGAATCGCGGGCACCGTGTATCTTGCACGCGATTGGGGTAAGGACCGGGAGCTCGTGGTGCGCCTGCTGGGGGAAGCCGCCGGCGCTCGCGATGCCGACGCGGTGGCCGCCGAGGTCGCCCGTGCGCGTGCCGTCGGCAAGCTGAAGAGCCCGCGTCTCTTGCCGATCTTCGACGCCGGAACGCGCGGCGACGGTCGCGGGTTCGTCGCCTCCGCCTATGCGCCGGGCCCGACGTTCGTGCGCTGGCTGGCCGAGGCGAAGCCTGGGGCCGAGGCGATTCTCGAGATGCTCCTGGGCGTAGGCGAGGCGGTCGCCGACCTCCACGCGGCGGATCTCGTGCACGGCAACCTCGGGCCGCAGAACCTGTTCGTGGACGACGACGAGCTCTTGGTCGCGGACGCCGGCGTCGGCCCGCTTCGGCGTTCGGCGCTCGGAAGCGACACTGCGCTCGGGAACGAAGGCGCGGCCTCGCGCGCCGCCACCGCATTCTTGGCGCCGGAGCTCCTGGAGGGCAAGCCCGCGACCGCCGCGTCGGACCAGTATGCCTTTGCGGTGGTGCTCTACGAAGCCCTGGTGAAGCGCCGCCCCTTCGAAGGCGATACCGTGGGCGATCTCGTGCGCCACGTGGAGCGTGGCGTCGACGACGGTCCCATGGCGCGGCTTCCCTCGCACGTGCAACGAGGCCTGCGGCGCGCGCTCTCGGCCGACCCCTCGAAGCGATATCCGGACATGCGCGCGCTCCTCACGGAGCTGCGCAACGAGGCGCGAATCCAGCGCTCCTGGCCGCTCATCGCAGGGGCGGGGGTACTGGCGTTCGGCCTCGTGGCAGCGGCGGGTCTGGCCCTGAATCAGCCGGAGGCGACCGAGGCCAAGCCGACCAAGCCGTCGCCCGAGTGCGATGCCCTGTTCGAACGGCTGACGCATGCCTGGGGCGAGCCCGAGAGCTCCTCGGTGCTGGCCCAGTTTCGCAAGGTCGCGCCGGAGGCGGTGGCGGTCGATGCGCATCAGCGGGTGGCCGCCGAGCTCGAAGCGCGAACCGCGGCGCTGCGCGCGAGCCACGGGCAGATCTGCGAAGACTTCGCGGTGCCGCGCCCCGGAGACTCGCTGTGCTTCGGCTGGGGGCTCGAGGAGCAGGCCGCCCTCGTCGCGGAGCTCCGCGCGGTGGATTCTGCCTCTGGCGTGGTGCTGGCCCTACCGGCCGCGCAAGCGCTCGCCAAGGTGGGCGACTGTCGACGCGTGCCGCTCGAATCTTGGCCCCCTGCGGACGGCGAGCGGGTGGCTCGCGCATCGGCGCGCTTTCACCTGGGGCGCCCGCTGGACGCCGACGTGGTGCGAACGGTGGCGGGCACCGGACCGCTCTCGCTGCCGGGTATGGTGGCGGTGCTGCTCGACGCCGAAGCGCGGTATCGTGACGGCGCAAAGCCTCTGGCGCCGCCCGACGCCAGCGCCCTCGCGGGGCAGCTCCGGGCCACGCATCTTCTGTTC
>JABFRG010000783.1 GCA_013141295.1 Polyangiaceae bacterium | reverse complement strand
CGCGCCCCACCCGCCCGACCACCACGCCGCGCCCTTGGAATCCGTCGAGGTGCAGGGCGGCGAGGGCAGCGAGCTCCGGCGCATCGAGGGTACCGAACGCCGGCGCGGCGGGAACCGCCTGGTAGAGACCACCGAAGAAGGCGCTCGCGGCCCGGGAGCACAGCTGCTCGCCGCCGGCCCAGGTCAACGTGGCTTCGCCCGCGGAAAGCGCCGCCACGGCCCCGAATCCCGCGTCGACGGCGCGCATCGCACCGCGGATGGCGGCCTGTACGCCGTCCACGAACTTGCGCTCTTTCGTCCACACCTGCGCGAAGATACCGGACCCGAGGCGCGCCACAACTGGCCGCGGAGCCAGGGGAGCGCCGTCAAAGAAGCCGGGAGTACAGGTCCCCGCGCGAGCCCACCCCGAGCTTGCGAAGCACGTTCGACTGATGGAACTTCGCGGTGCTCACCGCGATCCGAAGCGCATCGGCGATGTCGGGTGCGGAGCGCCCCTTGAGGAGCAGATCGAGCACCTCGCGTTCGCGGCCGGTCAGCCCGGCTTCGTCGGCGCGCCGGTCGGTCTCCATGCGGACGAGGCCGCGCACCTGGCTGCGATTCACCACCGCGGCGGACACCAGCGCGGTGGTGGAATCCAGGTGACTGGCCATCACCATGTAGGGTTGCCCGTCACTCGCCGGTCCGCCGGCGATGAAACCCGCCGTTCGGTCCACGCGACTCGGCGCCCGGAGCGGACAGTGGGCGCACGGCTCTTCGCGCTGGAACAGCGCGCGGAAGCAGAGCTTTCCCACCAGATCCGAGGTGGCTCCGTCGTCGGGCCGGCGAACCCACCGAAGCACGCCGAAGGGACGGAGCGAGATGGCGTACGTGACGTCGCCGAGGCAGGGCATGGTCCCTTCGTCGTCGCGGCACCAGCTGGTGACCGCGAGGATCGTTCCGGCGACCGCGCCGACGCGCATCGGCTGGAGCTCCACCGTCAAGAGGAGGTCCCGCGGGGCGGTAGCCGCGCCCGCAATCACGCGCGCAGCCACGCGCGCAGACGTGATGGGACCCGTGAGCGCACGCGCGAGGAGCGCGTCCAATGCGACCGGGTCCGGGCTTCCGCACACCCGCGCGAAGGGCTCGTGGACCGCTGCATCGACGCTGGTACCGACGAGATCGGCAAACGCATCGTTCAGTCCGAGCACCCGGCCATCGGCATCCAGGAGGACCGTCGGCGTGACCGCCAGCGGCGATGCTTCGTCCGCGGACCCCGGGTCGCCGAGAAACGGCGGATCGGGCCTGGTCGGTGAAGGTGGAGGGGAGGCGCGGCGCGCGTTCAACCCCCGGAGCTTAGCAAACCCCTCCCGCACGGCCACTCGTCGGTCGGCTAGTAGCCCCGTCCTTTCGGGCAGTTGGCGTCGCAAACGGTGCGCCCCGTGCAAAGAACGCCGGCCGGTAGTGGCAACCTTCCAGCGACCACGGCATCCTACCGCCCATGCGTCTTTCCTCCGTTGCCTTGGTCGTCCTCGGTCTTGCCTCTTTCGCCTGCGAGAAGACCCCGCCCGGCCCCGCTGCCACCACGCCTGCCAGCGAGCCCGCGGCAACCTCCGGTACCACCGGCACCACCGGCGCGCCGGGCGCTGCCGGCGAGATCACCGTCGGCAAGGCGCCGCCCACGTTCTCGGCCACCGCCCACGACGGCACCAAGATCGACCTCAAGGAGCGGCTCGGCAAGCAGCCCATCGTCGTCTACTTCTATCCGAAGGACGAGACCCCGGGCTGCACCACCGAGGCTTGCTCCTTCCGCGACAACTGGGTGGCTCTCGAGAAGGCGAACGTGCTCCTCATCGGCGTCTCCGCCGACTCGCTCGACTCCCACAAGGCGTTCGCCGAGCACCACAAGCTGCCGTTCAAGCTGGTTTCCGATGCCGACGGGGCCATCGCGAAGTCCTACGGCGTCCCGTTCCAAGGCTACACGGGTCGCCAGTCGTTCGTCATCGGCAAGGACGGCAACGTGAAGAAGATCTACCGCACCGTCGACGTCACCGCCCACGCCCAGCAGATCCTCGCAGACGTGAACGGCGGCTGAGCCCGTTCTCCTTGCGCAAAGGCTGCGCTGCTATCACACTCGCCCGGTGGCGCAGCCGGAAGTGAGAGACGAGGCTCGCGCCTCCAGAGCGATGGATGAAGCTCTCGAAAGTACCGAGATCGTGGTGGCCGGCGCGCCGGAAGCGAGCGAGGTTCGCCCCTCGGTGCGCCTGCGGAGCTTCGAGCCGGGCGAGGTCGTCGCCGAGCGCTACCGCCTCGACCGGAAGATAGGCGAGGGCGGCATGGGGGTGGTCTGGGCGGCCACCCACACCGTGAGCCAGCGCAAGGTGGCCCTCAAGTTCCTCAAGAGCGAGAACGAGGATCGGGCCCGACGGCTCCTGCGGGAAGCGCGCATTTCCGGGCATCTCTCGCACCCGAACATCGTCGAGGTGCTCGATGCGTTCAGCGCCAAGGGCGCCACCGTGCTCGTCATGGAGCTCCTCGACGGCGAGACAGTGGAGGCGCATCTAGCGCGCAAGGGGGTGCTCACCGAGGCGGAGGCCATCACCCTCCTGACGCCGGTCCTCGATGCGCTCTCCAGCGCGCACCGCGCGGGCATCGTGCATCGCGACCTCAAGCCCGCGAACATCTTCCTGGCGGGGCCCGAGGCCCGGGTAAAGGTCCTGGACTTCGGCATCGCGAAGATGGGCCGCGGCGAGGACCTCTCCGCCAGCGCCTCGCTCACCCAGACCGGTAGCCTGGTGGGCACGCCGCACTACATGGCGCCGGAGCAAGTGTTCGGGGACCCCGACGTGGATGCCCGCGCCGACGTGTGGGCTCTGGGGGTGATCCTCTTCGAATGCGTGAGCGGGCAACGCCCCTTCGACGCCGAGAGCTTCGGGCAGATCATCAAGCAGGTGACGATGGGGTCGCCGCGCCCGTTGCCGGCGTCGGTGTCGCCCGAGCTCCGCGCGCTGGTGGAGCGCATGCTGTCGCGGGACCGCGCGGAGCGACCGCGCGACGCTGCCGAAGTGCGTCTGGCGCTGGCATTTCCCACCGCCACCAACGAAG
>JABFRG010000336.1 GCA_013141295.1 Polyangiaceae bacterium | reverse complement strand
GGTGCAGATCGACGACGCCGAGGAGCGCGCCTCGGTGGCGCAGGCGAAGGCTTCGGTGGCGCAAGCCTCGGCCAAGGTCGAACAGCTCCGCCGGGTGGGATCCATCGTGGCGACCGAGGCCCTCCGTCAAGCCGAGAGCAACGTGCTCCGCACGCAGAACGATCTCGAGCGCGCAGAGAAGCTGGCGAGCACCGGCGCGCTGGCCCCCTCGGAGCTCGACAACACCCGCCGCGCCGCGGAGATCGCCCGGGCCCAGAAGACCGCCGCGGAAGCTCAGCAGGTGAGCTCGGCGCCCATGGGAGCCGATTCCCGGGTGGCGCTCACCGCGCTGCTGCAGGCGCAGGCCCAGCTCGCCGGCGCCAATGCGCGCCTGGCCCAGACGAAGATCGTCGCGCTCCAGAGCGGCGCCGTGCTCACGCGGTCGGTGGAGCCGGGCGACGTGGTGCAGGCTGCGCGCACGCTCCTGGTCCTGGCCGCCGACGCCGATGCGCAGCTGGTGTTCCAGCCGGACGAGCGAAACCTCGCGTGGATCAAGATGGGGCAAAGAGCCCGAGCCTCCGCCGACGCCTACCCGCAGCAAGTGTTCGACGCCGAGGTGAGCTACATCGCGCCTTCGGTGGATCCCCAGCGAGGGAGTGTGGAGATTCGCTTGCGGGTGCCGGCCCCGCCGCCGCTGCTCAAGCCCGACATGACCGTCTCCATCGATCTGCTGGTGGAGTCGAAGAAGGCCGCGCTCACCCTGCCGAGCGAGACGGTGCGCGGAGCGGCCACCGCGACGCCGTACGTGCTGGCCGTGGAGAACGGGCGCTTGGTGCGGAAGGACGTCCGCCTGGGCATTCGCGGCGAGGGCACCGTCGAGGTGGCTTCGGGGCTCGACGAAGGCGCCGAGGTGGTGGTGCCCGACGGTCAGCTGGTGGCGGCCGGCGCGCGCGTGCGCACGGAGCGCGACTAGTGCACCGCCGTCGATGTGACATCGACAATCGCTGCGCGATTGTTCGCTTCGCGAAGGGGCGCCATTCCCTTGGGCTCCGCCCAAACCCCGAATTCGCTCCCGCGAATTCGCTCGTGCAGCGCGGCACACTCCTCGACACCACTGAGAGACCTCGAACCATTCCCGTCGTTTTCCCCGTGACCGCCTCGGGCTTGGCGACCCTTGCAAGCGCCCGCCGGCGACTTGCGGTGCCGCCGCGGCGACCATCACGCCACGCGGCAATGGCTCGGCCCTCCACGAATTCCGGCGGTCTCGCCGCTTCCGTCCCGCTGCCGCGGTGCGACTGCAACGTACATGCGAATCCGGCGCGCATCCCTCGCAGTAGCGTTGACCCCACCCCGACGGGCCTGCACTAGCATGCCCTTCGAATGGTTCGTGGCGCTGCGCTATCTGCGCGACGGGAAGGGGCAGACCGCGCTCATCCTGGCAGCGGTCTCGGTAGGCGTGAGCGTCATCGTGTTCCTCTCGGCGCTCATCAACGGCCTCCAGACCTCGCTCATCGACAAGACGCTCGGCTCGCAGCCGCACGTGACGTTGCGGATGCCTCGCCAGGCGCCGCGGCCGCTGGTGGAGCCGACGGAAGCGGTGGCCATCGCGCGCCGGGTGCAGGAGAGCTCGCAGCGGCTCCAGTCCATCGACCAGTGGCCGGAGGTGGTGTCCACGGTGGAACGGGTGCCGGGAGTGATCGCTGTCTCGCCGTCGATCACCGGCGCCGGCTTCGCGGTGCGCAGCGACGCCAAGAGCGCGGTGGTGATTCGTGGCGTCGAGCAGGACCGCTTTCTCGCCATCATCGACGTGCGCAAGAAGCTGGTGAGTGGGCGCTTCGAGCTCGGCGGTGGTGACGTTGCCATCGGCGCCACGCTGGCCAAAGATCTGGGGGTCGGCGTGGGCGACAAGATTCGCCTGGCCTCCACCGAAGGTGTCGACGACGTCGTCACCGTGGTGGGCATCTTCTCGCTCGGCAACGAGGGCGTCGACAAGACCTGGGTGATCACCTCGCTGCGCCACGCGCAGGCGCTCTACGCCCTGCCGGGCGGCGTCACCACCATCGAGCTCAAGGTGGCGGACGTCTTCGAGGCCGAGCACGTAGCGGTCGACGTCCGCGGTCGCACCGGCCTGCAGTCCGACAGCTGGATGAAGATCAACGCCGACCTTCTGGCGGGCCTCTCTGCGCAATCGAGCTCGAAGAACATGATCCAGTTCTTCGTGGCGCTCGCGGTGGCGCTCGGCATCGCCAGCGTCCTCATCGTCTCGGTGGTGCAAAAGTCCCGGGAAATAGGCATTCTCCGGGCGGTCGGCACGCCCGCGCGCCGGGTGCTCCTGGTCTTCCTCATCCAGGGCGGCGTGCTCGGCGTCCTCGGATCCATCACCGGCTCCGCGCTGGGGGCGCTGCTGGCCAAGGGCTTCGAGAGCCTGGTGCGCGATGCCAATGGCGCGCCGAAGTTCCCGGTGCAGCTCGACGCTTCGCTCTTCGCCTTCGCGGCGGCGCTGGCCACCGGCGTCGGCCTTCTCGCTGCGGTCATCCCCGCGCGCAACGCCTCCCGGCTCGATCCTGCCACGGCCATTCGCAATGGATGACGCCGTCCTTCGGGTCGAGAACGTGGTGAAGGAGTACGGCAAGGCCGTGAAGACCCGCGCCCTCGACGGCGTGAGTCTCTCCGTGGGGCCCGGCGAGGTCACCGCGCTGGTGGGGCCTTCGGGCTCCGGGAAGAGCACCTTGCTCAACATCATCGGCCTCCTCGATCGTCCGACCTCGGGGCGGGTGGTCCTGGGAGGCGTCGACACGTCGAAGCTCGACGAGCGCGGCCTCACGGCCCTTCGTGGGCGCAAGCTCGGCTTCGTGTTCCAGTTCCATCACCTGCTGCCGGCCTTCACCGCGGTGGAGAACGTCATGCTCCCGGCCTGGGGCGACGGGGGCGTGCCCACCGCCGCGATGCGCGCCGGCGCCGAAGCGATGCTACGCGACGTGGGGCTCGGCGACCGCATGAGCTACCGCGCCACCGATCTCTCCGGCGGTCAGCAGCAGCGGGTGGCCATCGCGCGCGCGCTGGCCACCCGCTGCTGCTGACCGCCGGAGAGATCGGTGGCGCGGTAGCT
>JABFRG010000399.1 GCA_013141295.1 Polyangiaceae bacterium | reverse complement strand
CTCCCAGGCCCGGGCGTTCGTCCCGCTCGGCAACCTCCTCGAGCCGCACCACGGCGACTGCTACCGACTCTTCAACATGTCGCAAGAGCTGCGGGCACACAAGTACAAGACTGCGGGCGCGGCCCCCACGTTCGCGGCAACGTGGAGCACGCTTCAGACGGAGGCGCAGCGAATCACCGACGCGTTCGTCGAAGTGGGCCCGCCCGGCGGCTTCCACGCGCCGGAGCGCGGCAACGGAGCCACCGGCGGGACCATCGTCGACGGCCCCTGAGCTACGTGCTCAAGAGGCCGGCAGCGGCGCTCAGGCGGCGTCGTGCCAACCGTGACCCTGCCACGAGGAGGCCAGAGCCTCGGGGCGTTCCAGGAGCGAGCGGAGCCCGAGCCCATCGTCTTCCCGCTCCTCGCGGCGAAGGTGCATCAGCTCCGGGACGAACCACTCGGGGGACGCGTCGAACGCCGCGTCGTCATCGATGGAGAGCAGGTCGGGGAGAAGCGGGATCTCGGATGGTCGCAACATAGGGGCCTCCTTTCGTCGTTTCGTCGATGGGGTCGCCGCGAAACCGGCTTGTTTTCTCGGATAAACATCGACGAGACGAGCGTCAAGGCCCCCGCGTAGAGCTCACGGGAGCGCGCCGAGGAGCTCCACCGCGGTCAGCTGATCCGGGTCGAGCACGCGCCCATTCCAGGCAACGCGCGACAGCACCACCGAAGCCGGCTCCTCCTGCTCCTCGCGGCGAAGCCCTCGAACCGTGGAGTGCTCGGGCGTGGGCGGCTCGTCGTTCACCCGAGCTCCCGCCCGCCGCGGAGCTGCTCCACCAGATCGTCTGCGGTGCGCGCGCCGCGGGCGATGGCCGCGTCGACTCGATCGCGGCGTCCGTTGGAGAAGCCGACGAAGGTGCACCCACGCGCATCGGCCATCGATCCGGGCCGCGGCATCGCGCTGCAGTCGAGCTCGACCACCCCGATTCGCCGCTCCCCCAGGTGGGTCAGGACCGCGCCCAAACAACCCGCGAGCAGATGGCACGAACGGCCCCCATCGGCCTGCGACCCAGCAGGCAGCGCGAGCCGCGTCGACTCGGCAACGGCGCTGCGCGCCAGCTCGGCGATGATGAGCCCCTCGTGGGCGAGGCGAAAGTCGAGCACCAGACGGCCCCAGCCCTGCTCACGGAGCCGCGTGGAGAGCATGTTTCCGGCAGCGCGCATGGAGAGCTCGCGAAGGCCCTTCGCGTGCCGTTCGATGGCTTCGGTCTCGAGATCGACCGCCAGCCGGCGGCCCCATTGCACGCCCCACTCGTGACAGAAGAGCGTCCAGGTCTCGGGAGCGAGTCGCTCGCAGGTCGTCCGAAGCGATGCCAGGAACGACCAAGGCACCTGGAGCACACGCGCATCGAGGTCGTCGCGTCGCACGCCCTCCTCGACCTCGCCCGGCGCGAGCGCACGCTGCTGCACGGCGCGGAGCTCGGCGGGGAAGTCCTCGCGAACTCCGGTGGCGCGAGTGCGCGTGACGAGCAGGTAGACGAGGGCGCTGCCGCGTGGGCGAACGATCTCGACCTCCACCTCTTGCGCGCCGAATGCGAAGTCGAACACGAACGGAAAGCGCTCGGCGCGAACGCCGCCGGCCTCCACCAGCGCGCGAAAGCGAGCTTCGAAGGCGCCACGCGTGCATTTTGCGACCTCATCGAAGAACTTTCGTCCGAGGACTTGCGCGCGGTCGAGTCGAGCCAGGCGCGACTCGTAGAGATTGTAGCGAAGGATCGTTCCCGTCTCGTCGAGCCCGACGACGCCCACATCGAGCGTGTCGAGATCGGCGTCGCTCATGGTGTCGATGGCGAGCGGCTCGAACGAGGCGGGTGGGCTGTCGGTAGGGGCCAGGAAGGGTTGATTCATGACTTCGGCGTGAGCTTCCCGCGCAAGAGCGCATCGAGCGAACCGCGAAGCGGATCGCGAACCGGCACGTCGGCAAGGGATGGCTGGGTTCGAGCCAGCCCCGCTACGCCAGCTTCGGTGCTCCGCGCCCACGCGCGAAGGTGAGTGGCGAACGAGCTCGCCGAGGGAAACCGATCGGCCGCCGACTTCGCGAGCGCCCGAGAGAGGAGATCCCAGAACGCATCGTCGACCGGCGGTTCGACGATGCGCGTCGGTGGTTCGGCGAGTATTCGCTGCAACGTGGCCGAGAGATCGTCGGCCTCGAAGGGCGCCTTGCCGGCAATCGCTTCGTACAGGGTCGCTCCGACGGCCCATACGTCGGTGCGCGCATCTGCCTCTCCGCCGTGGAGTTGCTCGGGCGCCATGTAGTCGGGTGTCCCCACGAGCTCACCGGCGACCGTCCAGCGGGTGGAGCTCGCGCGCACTCGGGCGATTCCGAAATCGATGAGCTTGGGTCGCTCGCCCACCCCCGTGGCCACCAGGAACACGTTCTCCGGCTTCACGTCACGGTGAATGACGCCCGCGCCGTGCGCCGCATCGAGCCCGTCGAGGATGGGGAGGAGCAGCTCGACCGCCTCGCTGGGCATCAAGGGCCCGCGGGCACGGATCTTGGTTCCGAGGGTTCGCCCCTCGAGGAGCTCCATCACGTAGAAGCCGATGCCTTCGTGCTCGCCGCAGTCGAGGACCTCGACGACTGCGGGGTGGCGGATGGAGGCCAGCACGCGCGCCTCCTGGAGCAAGCGACCCCGGTCGGCGGTGAGACCACTGCGCACCAACTTGACGGCGGCAACCCTCCCGAGCACCTCGTGGTGACAGCGCCAGACCTCTCCCATGCCCCCGGAGCCGATGGGCGCATCGAGACGCCACCGCCCGCCGAGCAGCGCGGCAGCGCCGATCGTGTCGGCCGCGGGTGACGTGTCTTCCATCGCCGAGTTGGACGCGCGAACGCCCACGACGGGGTCACAATCGGTCAACGCTACCGGCACCCGGCGAGCCCTGCTACGAGGGCCGCATGACCGCCCGTGACCTACCGGAGAAGGTGTGTGCTGCGTGCGGCCGCCGCATGGTGTGGCGCAAGAAGTGGGCGCGCGAGTGGAGCGCGATTCGATACTGCAGCGACGCATGCCGAAGGCGGCGCGCGGATCCCGAAGGCGCCGCGCTCGAAGCCGCGATCCTCGAGCTGCTGGCCCAGCGGCCGCACGATGCTTCGATCTGTCCTTCCGAGGCCGCGCGCCGGGTGGGCGGAGAGGAGGACTGGCGGGCGTTGATGGAGCCAGCGCGGGCCGCCGCCCGTAGGCTCGTGGCGCGCGGCGAAGTGGAGATGCTCCAGCGGGGCGTTCGGGTCGACCCTTCTACCGCGCGAGGGCCGGTCCGATTGCGGCGGAGGGCGCGCGGTTAGCGTCAGCGGAGCTCGGCGCTGAGGCGGCAGGAAGAGCCGCCGTTCGTATCCATCACGAGCTCGAGGGCATGCTCCGTTTGCGTCGCCTTCACGAAGACGTTCACCGGCGGGCTCTCCCACGAGAGGGTGGTGCCGTGGCGCGTGCCGTCGACGAACACGGTTTGCGAATTCTGGAGCCAGGCGAGAAGGCGCTGCGTCGCGCGGCTCGTGCCGAGGGTCTGGTCTCGTCGCCAGGTGAGGCTGCCGAAGGTCGCCGCGGGCACGTACGTGAACGTCACGTTGGCGAAGCTCTCTTGCGTCGCGCCCGTGGTGGTGGTGTCCCAGCAGCTACCCTTCACTGCGAAGCACGGGACGCCGTCGCAGGTGCTCGCGCCGACCGGCGTGGGAAACGCCGCGGCGCTGGGGACGAGCGCCACCACGGTGTCGAGGAGCGCGGCGATGCTCGCGGTCGTCACCGGCGTTCCGCCACCGCAAGCCGATCGCTGCTGCACGTAGTAGTAGGCGCGGCTGCCACGCGACACGTCGAGCGAGAGCACGGGTACGTCGGTGGGGCAGGCCGCGGGACGCGCCGCGGTGCGCACCTTGGAGAGGGCCGTCCGAACATCCTTCACTTCCGCCGTGCCCAGCGCGCGGTCCACGGTGACGGTTCGCCCATCGACGCAGCCGGTGCCGGTCATCTTCTTCTGCGCCAGGTCGAGGGTCCAGGCGCCCGACGGTCGACAGGTGGGCGAAGGCGGCGAGAAGCCCGTGCTCTGGCGCACGGTGAACGAGGTGATGGTGGAAGCGGTGAGATCGTCCGCGCCCTCCGCCGGCTCGTCCTCCGCGCTCGCGGCGCCTCCGCACGCGGCCGTTAGGACGAAGAGACCGAGGACCGGGACGAGAGAGAGGCTCGCGCCTCCGGAGCGACGGAAGAGGTTCATGCGTTGCCGGAATGCACGGCGCGTGCCTACCTTGACGCACACTCCGTACCCGGCATTTCCAGGCATTTTTGCGCAACCGCGGTGTCGAGCGCGCAGGGGCTACCGGCAAGTTGCCGGATCTCGCAACCGCGGTGCACAGCTCTCACGCGAAGAGGTAACGCACCACCACGTCGGTCACTTCGTCGATGGCGAGCTCGGGATCGCAGTGACGGTCCTTGAGCACCGACGCCATGGTGAGTCCCTCGCCCAGCTCCACCGCGTAGAACGCCGCGCGCTCCGGCGAGGGTACCCGCAGCGAGGCCTTGTGCCGGCGCAGGTAGCCGGCCACCACGTGGGTGATCTGCGCCAAGCTCTCCTCCAGGCGGCTCGCCCGTCCGAGGCGCGGCAGGTGCTCCCGCAGCACCCGCGATAGCTCCGGGTTCTCGCGCTTGGCCTGGTAGATGGCCGCCACCACCGCGCGCGCCAGCGCCGGCGGCGCGAGATCCTGGGCGCGGAGGAAGACCTCGCCGAAGAGCGCGTTCATGCGATCGCAGTGCCGGTCCATGAGCTCGCCCACCAGCGCCTCCTTGCTGGGGAAGTACTGGTAGAGCGAGCCGATGCTCACGCCGGCGCGGGCCGCCACCGCGTTGGTGGTGAGGGCCTCGTAGCCCTGCCCGGCCAAAATGTGAGCAGTGGCCTCCAGAATGGCCTCCACCGTGGCCTGGGACCGCACCTGACGCGGGCGCTTTCGGACCTTTTTGGCGGCTTCTTGGAGGGTCGTCATATGCGAGTGGATAACGTGAGCTTTCGCTCATATCTTGTCAAGCATGAACCCCCTCTCCAAAGGCATCCTCGCGCTCCGCGCCGGTTACGCGTTCCTGAGCCTGGTGCGGAACCCCTCCAAGCTCGACGACGTCTTCGTCATCCTGGACGGCCTGGAGAAGACCCAGGGCGGCGCGGACATCGTGAAGGAATTCACCGACAACCCCGCGCACGCAGCGGCCTTCGCGGCGCGCCCGACGCTCGCCCCGGTGGACCTCCAGGCCCTCGCGCAGCTGCCCGCCGGCACGCTGGGTCGCGCCTTCGCCGACGAGATGATCGCCCGCAAGCTCGACCCGGCCGACATCCAGATGCGGCCCGACGACGGCTCCGAGGCGGGCTTCGTGTTCCGGCACCTGCGCGAGACCCACGACGTGTGGCACACGGTCACCGGCTTCGACGTGGACGTGGCCGGCGAGCTCGGGCTCCAGGCCTTCTATCTCTCCCAGTTCCGCGCCCGCCTGGCCCTCATCATCCTGTCGATGGGCCTGCTCAACACCTGCTTCTACGCCATCGAGGACCGCGAGCGCCGCATGGACGCCATCGCGCATGGCTGGCGCTTGGGCCGGCAGACGAAGGGCATCTTCGGCTTCGACTGGGCGGCACACTGGGAGACGCCGCTAGAAGAGGTTCGGGCGAAGCTCGGGCTCGTACCCGACGCGCGCAGGGCCGAGGTCGCCGCCGTCTCGCAGGCGGCCTAGCCCGACATCGTTGCAACGTGCCTCACCGGGGCACGTGTGCAAACACGTCTTGCCGAGCGCTCTCGAGAAATCGACGCAGATTCGGCGTGGTCCACTCCTTGCGAGGGAGCGGTTTCGCAGCGCGGCCCCGCCGCCTGCGCTTACCCCCCATTTTCTGGAGTCGGACATGAAGCTCTTCGCAGCGCTCGTGGTCCTCCTTGCCGCATCGGGATGCGACAAGGGCGAGACACGTGCAGACAACACCAAGAACAACGCAGACAAGCCGGGCGTCACCGCGCAGGACCAGCCGGAGAACGAGAGCGACCGGGAGATCACCCAGCGCGTTCGCACCGCCGTGGGGAAGGACGGCTTCTCGATCAACGCGCGCAACGTGAAGATCATCACGTCGAACGGGCGCGTCACGCTTCGCGGCCCGGTGGCCAGCGACAAGGAAAAGACCGACGTGGCGGCTGCAGCACAGCAGACCGCCGGCGTCACGGCCGTCGACAACCAACTCGAAGTCAACAAGTGAAAGAACGGATAATCCAATGAGCGACAACAAAGTAGTGGTCGGCGTGTTCAAGACAGTGGCCCAGGCGGAGGTCGCGGTTTCCCTTCTTCACCAGGCGGGATACGCCCGCGAGGACATCTCGGCGGTGCTACCCGACCCGGCAGCCACCAAGAACTTCGCCTACGAGCAGAACACCAAGGCCCCCGAAGGCGCAGTGGCAGGCGGCGTCGCGGGCGCTACCGTCGGGGGCACCATCGGTCTCCTCGCGGGGATCGGCGCCCTGGCTATCCCTGGCCTCGGCCCCTTCATTGCCGCCGGTCCCATCATGGCCGCGCTGAGCGGTATGGCCGCCGGCGGCGCGGTGGGCGGCATGACCGGCGGCCTGGTGGGCCTGGGCATTCCCGAGCTCGAAGCCAAGGAGTACGAGGGCAAGATCAAGGGGGGGAGCACGCTGGTCTCGGTGCAGACCACCGACGGCAAGAGCGCCGATGCGGCAAAAGCCATCTTCAAGAACGCGGGCGTCGAAGACGTCTCCACCAAGTCTGCCTGAGAAGGAGCGAGAATCATGAAAGCCACTACCCTGCTCACGCGACAACACCGCAAGGTCGAAGGGATCTTCAAGAAGCTCGAGAACGGCCGGGTGGATCCGCTGCCCCTGCTCGACGAGCTGTCGAACGATCTGGCCGCCCACATGGCCATCGAACAGGAGATCTTCTACCCGGCGGTCAAGGCCGTCGACGAGGATCTCATCCTGGAGGCCTTCGAAGAGCACTCGCTCGCGGAGCTGGCGCTCAAGCGTCTGCTGGGCACCGATCCGTCGGACCCCTCGTTCAAGGCCCGCGTCGTGGCCACCAAGGAGCTCATCGAGCACCACGTCGAGGAAGAGGAGGAGGACCTCTTCCCCAAGGTCGAAAAGAAGCTCGGTGAAGAGCGGCTCCTCGAGCTCGGCAAGGCCATGAAGGTCCGCTTCGACCAGGTGGTGGAGGCAGGCTTCGATGCCGCCGTGCCCAAGGGCTTCGCCAAGACCTCGGCCGACGTGACCAAGCCGCGCGCCAAGGCGACGTCGAAGACCGCCAAGGCTGCCTGAGCCCGATGGTGGTCGCACGCCCCGACCGTGTAGGCTCGGGGCGTGCGTACGCCGACCGACCGTCTTCGGTCCATCGCGTGCCTTGCGTTCGAGGCGCGCCCGCCATAGTATGATGATCATCATGAGATACCCCGACGGCCACAAAGAGGCCGTTCATCAGCGAATCCTCGAGACCGCCTCGGAAGCGCTGCGGTCCCGCGGCCTCGCCGGCGTGAGCATCCCGGGCCTGATGAAGTCGGTGGGGCTCACCCATGGCGGCTTTTACGCGCACTTCGAAGATCGCGACGATCTGGTGGCGCAAGCCGTTCGTGCCGCGGGCGCTGCCACCGCTGCGGGGGCCTTCGGAGACTCGCTGACGCTGAAGGAAACGCTCTCGCGATACCTCTCCAAGGCACACGTGGAGCACCCCGGCGAAGGATGCGTGGTCGCAGCTCTGGGCACCGACGGCACCCGGCAAGCACCCAGGGTTCGCGGCGCGTTTGCCGAGGTGGCGCGAGGGCTCATCCGCCTCGTGCAAGCGAAGCTCGAACGCAAGACGTCGGGGCGAGCGCCGAGCGACGAGGCTCTACGGCTCGCCTCGACGATGGTGGGCGCGGTGGTGCTCGCGCGCCTGGTGGACGACGAGGCGCTCGGCGAGCGAATTTTGCGGTCCGCGCGCGCATCGGCATCGGAGTGAGGGCGAGGCGCGCCCGGCTCGTTCAACGTTCGGTCAAAGGAATGATGACCATCATGCAAAGCGATTCGACGAAGGTCTCGTACTCGCGTGAGGACCAACGCCTGCGAGGGCGCTACGGCCCTTGGGCGGTGGTGACGGGTGCGACCGACGGCATCGGGCGAGCCTTCGCCGAGCGCCTCGCCGCAGCCGGCGTGAACCTGGTGATCGCCGCCCGACGGGGCGAGCAGCTGCAGTCGCTGGGCGCGGACCTCGAGCGGAGGCACGGCATCCAAGCGCGCGCGGTGGCGGTCGACCTCGGCCGACCGGACGGGGTGCTGCTGCTGCTCGCGGAGACGGGCGAGCTCGACGTGGGGCTCCTGGTGGCGGCCGCGGGCTTCGGTACCTCGGGCTCGTTCATCGAGTCGGACGTGAACGCCGAGCTGGACATGATCGACGTGAACTGCCGCGCCGTCGCTGCGCTCTCCCACGCGTTCGGCAAGCGCTTCGCCCAGCAGAGGCGGGGCGGCATGGTCCTCATGAGCTCCCTCGTTGCCTTTCAGGGGGTGCCGCGCGCAGCCAACTATGCGGCGACCAAGGCCTACGTGCAGTCGCTGGCGGAAGGTCTTCGCGCGGAGCTCGGACCGCACGGCGTCGACGTCCTGGCCTCGGCGCCCGGCCCGGTGCGCAGCGGATTCGCGGCTCGAGCGGCCATGACCATGTCGTTCGCGCAAACCCCGGCCGAGGTCGCGTCGGCGTCACTGGCAGCACTCGGACGACGAGGTACGGTGCGGCCGGGCCTTCTAGCCAAGCTCCTCGAGTGGTCGCTCGCTCTTCTGCCGCGCTGGGGGCGCGTTCGCATGATGGCCATCGTCATGGGAGGGATGACCAAGGGTCGAGCCTGATGCATCCGCTGTTGCTCCTCACCGCTGCAGCCCACGGGGTGGTGGCGGTGGCCTGCCTCGTCGCGCGGCTTCTTCCGGCCAGAACGGTCATGGGCGTGCACCCGGCGCTCAAACCGTTCAAGTTCGCGGTCTCGATCGCGCTCTTCCTCCTTTCAATGGGCATGATCCTCCCTTGCCTTTCGGTGAGCGAGACGACGCGGGCGGGGCTGGCGTGGCTCTTCGCGTCGACGATGGTGGTGGAGATGATCGCCATCGTGGCGCAGGCCCTTCGCGGCACGACTTCGCACTTCAACGTTCGGCGGCCGCTCGACAAGGCATTTTGGAATGCCATGTTCGTGGCCATCGTCCTGGCCACGGTCGGCATCGTGTGGGTCGCGCTCGCAGCAATGGTCCGGCCGCTGCTGGACGAGGGCGGTCGAGAGCTCCCCACGCTCCTGGCGGTCGCCTGGCGGGGCGGGCTGATTCTGCTTCTGCTCGCGCCGCTCTCGGGGTTCGCCATGGGCGGCCGCCTGCGCCACTCGGTGGGCGGCGAAGATGGCGGCCCGGGGCTGCCGTTGACGAACTGGAGCGTGCGGCATGGCGATCTGAGGGTCTCGCACTTCTTCGCGCTACATGCGGTCCAACTGTTTCCACTCGTGGCCTGGGCGCTGCTGCGCACGAGCATCCCTCAGGGGGCGCGTTTCGCGCTGCTCCTCGCGGTGGTGGGAATCGCCTCTGCCATCACCGTCGGCACGCTGGTGCAAGCATTCGCCGGCCACCCGATCTGGCGGGCCAAAGCGCCCCCTTCCGTCTGAGGCCAGCGCTGGACCTCGCACGGTAGCCGCTCAGCGAAGCGCGGACGACAGGCTCGCCAGGAGCCGCGCGCCGGCGATGGCCTCGCGAACCGCGCTACAGAGCGAGGCCGCCGACACCGGCTTCGCCAGCACCGTTGCGACACCGTAGGCGTTGGCGCGTTCGACGATCTGCTCGTTCGGGTGCCCGGTGACGAGCAACACCGGAAGTCTCCACTCGGCGAGCCGCAGCGCGCGGAGCAACGCCAGGCCGGAGTGCTCGGGCATGCGCACATCCATGACGATGGCGTCGGGAATCGGAAGCTCGCCCCGGGAGACGGTGGAGAACATCCGGAGCATGCCCGAGCCGCCGCTGGCGGCGAGCACCGCGTAGTCGGCCCTGCGCAGGGCGCGCCCGAAGAGGTCGCGGAGCTCGTCGTCGTCTTCGGCGAGGAGCAGGCGCCTTCCGCTAGGGGCCGCCTGGTACGCTGCAACGTCGCAGGCGATGTTCGGCGAGGTCGAGAGGGTCATGGCCGAAGCGAATGCAACGCCAGTGCCGGCCCCCATCCAGCGAATACCGGCGCATTCGAGCGGGAAAGGCCGACGGCGTCGTTGCGAAGTACCCCAAGGAGTCGAGCCTCGTTGCAAAGTGCAACGCGGGACGGATGCCCACCGACGTCCAACGCGGCAAAACGCGAGGCCTTCCTCGCCACGCGGGAGGCACGCCCCATGCAGCCTCCACCGGGCATCGCAACACAGGAGGAACCATGGGAGCACGAACGACTCGCCGGAGAGGCGACGGACGAGGCCACGCGCCGGAAGCAACGGAGCCGCGACGGGCACCGGCGGCCGCCACCAACGCCGCGCCGGCCTCGGTTGCGCCGAAGAGCAGACCGGACCTGCTTCACCTCGATAGCGAGGAGCTCGACGAGGACTGACCCGGCTTCGGTTGCTACGTAGTCGGTGTTCCCCGGCGATCCCTTGGTCCAGGTGTCCCCATTGCGAAACCTGGCTTCGGATGCGCGCTCCGCTCATCGAAGGCGTCGCCGACGCGTTCTCGTGGTTCGCCGATGGGCAGGGCTCGCTGGACGATCCGCTGCCGGACGCTTGACTCACACACCCACGAGTCGTGAACCGGTAGCGAGCTCGTACATCTGCTGATTGTGTGCCGAGTGACCGAAGAGCGCGTGGGGAAGCGCTACCGTGCACACGGCCATCGCCATGGCGACGTCGTTGGTGACCAATTCTGCCGAGGACCCGGCGGCGTCCCAGATGCGAATACAGTGCCCGCGCGGACTACCGTATTTGTCCGTGAGCTGCACCGGATATACCCAGTAGACGCGTCGCGGGTTGCCGAACATCTCCCGAAGTCGGCGAGCGTCGAGCCACACCCCGAGCGCCTTCAGGAGAACGAGGGAGCCGAACGCGAACGCGACGAGGGCGGTGATGAGGATTCCGGGCCCCTCGAACGGCCGTTCGCGGGACCCGATGAAGGAAACGATGCTCCCGATGATGGTGAGCGAGATCGCGAGCGCAGCGACCTTTCGAACGGAAGCGAGCACGTGAGTCCTGATGAGCGGGTCGAAGGTGAGTGCCATGATGGATTCCTTTGTCGAGGTTCAGCGCGCGTACAGGCCGGCGCACTCGGCGAAGAAGAGGCGCGTGCTGGTGACCGCGGCGTGCCCTGCTGTACGAGCAAGGGGCATGCCCCACGTTCTGCTGCCGATTTGGCGCAAATCACTGCGCGCAGAACGGTGCATGGAACGGATCGTTCGCGAACGATCCGTTCGCGCGCTCGCTCGTGTCCCGGGAAATTCCCGCGATTTGCGCGTCTCGAGAGGCTGCGCGCACGGGCATGCACCTTGCGGGGCGCGCCCTCATGACCCGCCCGCTCTTCCTTTGCTTATTCGGATTCACCGTGCTCGCCTGTTCCAGCTCTCCGGTGGAAGATCCCGCCGGTACACCGTGACCATCACCCCCGAGGGCGACGGCTTTCGCTATCGCGGAAAGCTCGGCGGCTGCTGCAACGACGAGACCATCGACGTCCTCGCCGTTCGCTCTGGCCCGGCGGCCTGCGACTAATTTCCGAACCTGCACGCGTGGGCTATCCTGCTCCGGTGCGTCTCGTTGCCATGGCCCTGCTCTCTGCCACCCTGCTGATGTCGGCGCACGGAGCCGCGCTCGCGGAGAGCTTCGACGAGGTCGTGCGCGAGGCCGAGACCGCCTACGGCGCGGGGAAGTTCGAGGAGGCAGCCACGCTCCTCGACAAGGCCTACGCCATCCGTCACGACCCGACGCTCCTCTTCAACAAAGGAAGAGCCCTCCAGGACGTGCATCCGGATCGAGCCATCGCCGCCTACGAGGCGTACCTGGCGGCGGAGCCCGGCGCCGCCGACGCACCCAAGGTGCGGCTCATCGTGGAGCGGTTGCGCGCCCGGGTCGAGCAGGAAGCAGCGCTCCAGCGCAAGCTCCAGGAGGCAGAGGCCGCCCGCAAGCGTACGACCGCCCCTCCCCCAACACCGCCACCGACTCGGCGGAGCCCCAGCGCGGTGCCCTGGGTCGTCGCGGGTGTGGGCGCAGCCACGCTCGGCGCCTCGATACCGCTGTGGCTCGTGGGGTCGAGCGCGCACGACGATGCGGTGGCCGCGCGCTCGGTCACCGAGTCCGATTCGCACCAGCGCACCGCCAACGGCTTCGCCACCGCCACCACGGTGACACTCGTCGTCGGATCGGTGGTCACCGCGGTGGGCCTCGCGTGGGCGGTGATCGACCTCGTGCGCTCACCAGGCTCGCGCGCGTCGGGATCCACGTCTCCGTTGCTCCTGGGCCAGGGCACGTTCTGATGCCGCCGTCGCTGCCGGCCCGCCTGGGGCGCTACGAGGTGGTCGGCCACCTGGCCACCGGGGGCATGGCCGAGATATTTCTGTGTAAGCTACATGGTCCCAGCGGCTTCGAGCGACCGGTGGTGGTCAAGCGCATCTTGCCGTACCTGGCGCGGCAGAAGCAGTTCGTGGACATGTTCGTGGACGAGGCGCGCATCATCTCGCGGATTCGCCACCCCAACGTGGTGCAGGTCCAGGAGCTGGCGCAGGACGACGGCGAGCTCTTGCTGGTGCTCGAGTACCTGGAGGGCGAGTCGGTGGCTTCGCTCATGCGCCGCGCCAAGCTCACGGGCATCAGCATCGCGCCCGCCCTCGCCGCGCACATGGTGTCCCTGGCGTGCACCGGTCTCCACGCGGCGCACGAGCTGTTGGCCGACGACGGCACGCCCTTCGGTCTGGTGCATCGCGATGTCTCGCCGCAAAACCTCTTCGTCACCTTCGCGGGCGAGGTCAAGGTGCTCGACTTCGGCATCGCCAAGGCCAAGGATCGCGAGTCTCGCACCGAAGCCGGTCAGTCCAAGGGCAAGCTCGAGTACATGTCGCCCGAGCAGAGCAAAGGCGAGCCACTCGATCGCCGGAGCGACGTCTTCGCACTGGGCATCGTCCTCTACGAGCTCGTCACTGGAAAGCGCTTGTTCCGCCGGGGATCGCCCATGGCAACGCTCGACGCCATCCACCGGGAGCCGGTGATCCCGCCTTCGCGCACCACCGAGGGCATTCCTCCGGAGCTCGATCGCATCGTCCTCACCGCCCTGGCGCGAAGCCCCGACGGCCGCTTCGCCACCGCCGCGGAGATGGCGCGGCACCTCCAGATCTTCGCACGGGCGCAGGAGCCCGGTGCGCTCGAAGGCGAACGCGTGGCCGCCCTGATGCAGCAGCTCTTCTCGGACCGGCGCGCGGAGAAGGCCGAGCTCCTGCGCAGGGTGCGCGTGGGCGCACCGGTCGGCGAGCTGCCGGAGGCCGAGGTGGACGGCACCGTGGAGCTGCCGGCGGTGGTGGCTCCGGCCACGGAGATCGCCATGACGCTGCCGCTCGCTCCGACGTACGCGTCGGCGCCGGTCTCCGGGCGAAGCGGGAGTCTCGCGGTGGCCGCCATCGCCGGAGGAGCGGTGCTCGCGGTCGCCGGGAGCGCGCTCTACTGGAGCACCCACCGCGCGCAGCAGATCGCCGATGTCGATGCCGCGCCGACCACGGCGACCGCCGCTGCGACCGCGCCCCAGCCCCCCGAGGTTCGGGTGGTGGTCGACACCGATCCGCCCGGCTGCGAGGTGCTGGTGGACGGAACCCTGCGCGGCACTTCACCGCTGCAGCTTCCACTGGCCCGGAGCACCGAGGCCGTTCGCCTGGTGGTGCAGAAAGCCGGCTTCGAACCGTACGCGCGCACGTTCGCGCCGAACCGCGACGAGCAAGTGATGGTCCGGCTCCGGGCGAGCCCCACGGCCCTCCCTTCGGTCGCGCGGCCCACCGCGGGCGGCCCTCGCCCTTCGGCCGCGCCCACGGCATCGGCGACCTCCACCGTTCGCAAGTGGGACTGATACCCCGCCCTTCCGCTATCATCCACGGCATGGCGAAGACCGACGAGCTGGCCACTCTCGTTACCCAAGACGCGCGGCCCTCCCGCCTTTCGTTCACGCTCCACGTCGTCTCCGGCCCCGATGCCGGCGCCACCTTCCCCGTGCCCGACGATGGAAGTCGCATTCTGGTGGGTCAGAGCTCCTCCTGCGGGGCGCGCTTGACCGACCCCGAGGTCTCGCGTCGGCACGCGGCGCTGGAGCTGATGCCCGAGGGCCTGCGACTCACCGATCTCGGCTCCACCAATGGAACCTTCGTGGATCGGGTGCGCGTGCTCGGCGCGATCCTCATGGGCGACGAGGTGCTTCGCTTCGGCGGCACGGTGATGCGCCTCGACGCTGACGAGCACGAGCGCGAGCCCGCGCCGGCAAAGGCGGGCCCCGACCACTTCGGCCGGGTGATCGGCCAGAGCCAGGCCATGCGCCGGCTGTATCCCATGTGCCAGCGACTGGCCGCCACCGACGTCGCGGTGGTCATCGAAGGCGAGACCGGCACCGGGAAAGAAGCGCTGGCGGAGGCGATTCACGAGTGCGGTCCCCGCGCGCGTGGGCCCTTCGTGGTCTTCGACTGTACCGCGGTGGCGGCGAACCTCCTGGAGAGCGAGCTCTTCGGTCACGAGCGGGGCGCCTTCACCGGCGCGGTCGCGCAGCGCAAAGGAGTGTTCGAGCAGGCCCACGGCGGGACGCTCCTCATCGACGAGATCGGCGAGCTCGAGCTCTCGCTCCAACCCAAGCTGCTGCGCGCGCTGGAACGGCGCGAGATTCGCCGGGTGGGCGGCGATCGCTGGCTCCAGGTCGACGTGCGGCTCCTGAGCGCCACCCGACGCGATCTCGATCGCGAGGTTCAAGAGGGGCGCTTTCGCGACGATCTCTTCCATCGCATCGCAGTGGCGCGGATCGAGCTTCCGCCGCTCCGGGAGCGGCCCTCCGACATCGACGCGCTGGCTGCATATTTTTGCCGCACCATGAACGGCGATCCGCGGACGTTCCGACCCGAGCTCCTGGCCCGATGGCGCAACTGGAGCTGGCCCGGCAACGTCCGCGAGCTGCGAAACGCGGTCGCCCGGCACATCGCGCTCGGCGAAGACCCCCTCCTCTCGCCGGCCCAGGGCGCCGCGCGTGAGGCCATCGCGGCCGCGAACGGGTCGCTCCTCGATGCCTACGTGGCGATGCCGTTCATCCAGGGACGCGACCGCCTGGTGGAGGACTTCGAGGTGGCCTTCGTGGAGCACTGGCTCGCGCGCTTCGGCGGCGACATCGGCAAGGCAGCGGCGGCCACCGGAATCGGGCGGCGCTACTTCCAGAA
>JABFRG010000114.1 GCA_013141295.1 Polyangiaceae bacterium | reverse complement strand
TTCCCCCAAGCCCCGAACCTCAGCCCCGAACCCGACACCCGACACCCGAACCACTTGCTCCGTCGTGGGCGAGAGCTCGGCGCCCTTCACGGCGCCGACGATAGTGCCTTACCGGGCTTGGGTGCTCGGTCGTTCCTGCCTGACCGCGCGCGACTCGCTGGCCCTACTGTGTGCATTATCCACGCGATGTTGCGGGTAGGGAAGCGGGAGGGCATTTGCCGCCGTATCACGCGTGAGGCGTTACGAGCGCTCTCGCGCGGATGTTTCGATGATGCGTTCGGCGAGGGGCACGAACCAGGGCTCCCAACGTCCCTTCGCGTCGAGACGTGCGCAGCTCTCGCGGAGCGCCGGCACCATGGCGCCATGCAGACTGCGAAGCGGCGCGTGTCGTTCGAGCTCGGTGGCGAGCTCGGTGGGGTCGAGGTGATGGTGCAGCCGAGGCCTCGGGAGCGCAGCGAACCGCGCGAGCTCCGCGAGCGCATCTTCGACCTGGCCGAGCGCCCAGAGCGTGGCGATCACCATCTCGTGGGACCGCAGGCCCAGGCGGTCGTCGAGCGCAATCGACTGCGCCGTTCGAAAGTGCCCGAGCGCGTCTTCGTAGTGCCCTCGGCGGTAGTCGCCATAGCCAAGGTAGAGCAGCGCACGAAAGTGGAGAGGCTCGGCGGCGACCACACGACGAAGCAGGCGGCGCACGCGCTCCTGCTTCGATGCGTCGCGGGTGAGATACAGCGCGTAGCCCAGTGCGTAGGCATCTTCGGGGCTCGTCGGGTCCGCGCCGAGGAGCGCTTCCAGCTCACGGATCGCCTCCGCGATCCGGCTCTCGGCGCGGTCCTTCGCTTCGAGCTCGGCCAGGATATCTTCGACCCGCTCGTCCGGACGCGGCAGTGGCTGACCTATTTCGTCGAGAAACGTGAGGAAGCCCACCCAACGCGTGGTGCGGCAACTCTCTTTGATTCGCGCGACCGCCCGGGGGCTTCTGCCTCTCGCGCGCCGGTATCGCGAAAGAGCTGTGCCGCATACAGGAGCTCGAGGCCCGTTGCGTCCTCCCATCGGCTGGCGAAGGCGGACTCGTTCGACAGCCGCTCGAGCGCGGGCAGACCGTGCTCACGCAGCAGGCCCAGCACCTCCTCGCCCGCGCTGCGCGCCGAGGTCTCGTCTCGAAGGGTCCACCAGCTGTCGCCTAGCCCAGGCGCGCAGAGCCGTGATCGCCAGTGGCACTCGCACTCGATGAGCTTTTCGGGCTCGACGTGCTGCCTCCGCAGAAGCGTGCGCGAGGCCGCGCCGAGATTGACCGCGAAGACGATCGCCGGCTCTTCGCTGTACCGGCTGCGCTGCGTTTGCACCAGATGCACGACCTCGGCCCCGATCCGACGGTAGGCGGTGCCGCGAGCTCGAAAGCCCATGGGCGCGAGCAGATCGCGGATGCCGTCGCGAATGTACTTCCGGAATAGCGCCTCCACCCCAGGTTCTCCTCGGGATAGGGTACGCGTTGACCGCGTGCACAACAAGTGGGCTACGGATCCGCGCGCCCGCCGCGCCGGAGCTCGCGCACGATCCACGGGGAGAGATGAATCTCCATGCGCTCCGCGGCCGCCTCCAGCTCCAGCAGCACGCCGGGAGGCAGCGTCGCATCGTGCTCCTCGAGCTGCGCGCACAGGATCTCGAGGGCCACGCCGGGCTCGCCGGCGCGCACCAGATCGGTCATCTCCGCCACCTGCGATTCCGGCAACACCCCACGGGCAGCATCGAGAACGCGCAGCATCTCCGCTTCCGCGACTTCGGCCGGTTCGTCCATCGCTTCCGGTCGTACACCAACTTTGGGACCAATGCGCGGCTCGGTGCGGTGGGGGATGCGACGGGCATCTAGCTGCAGTAGGGTCCGCGGAGGCCCCCGTCATGCTCGATACCATCTATCTGGTGCGCCACGGAGAAACGGTCTGGAACGCTGCTGGGCGGTTCCAGGGTGCGCGCGATTCGGCGCTCACCGCGCGAGGTCGCGAGCAAGCTGCGGCGGTGGGTCGCGTGCTCGCAGCGACCTTGGGCAACGGATCGGCGCCGCTCGTGGCGCACGTGAGCCCGCGGGGTCGTACGCAGGAGACGGCGGCCATCCTGGGCCGGCATGTTGCGCTCGAGCTGCGCGAGGAGCCGCGCCTCGCGGAGGTGTCACTGGGCTGCTGGGAGGGGCTCACGGAGTACGAGATCGAGGTGGAGTATCCCGGCGTGCGCGCCGGAACCACGGCCTTCGATTGGTACTTTCGCTCGCCCGACGGAGAGCGCCTGGAGGCCGCACGGGAGCGGGTCGCTGCGTGGCTCGCCGAGGTGCGCGGTCCGGTGCTCGCGGTATCGCATGGGCTCGTGGGGCGCATCGTGCGCGGCGTGTTCCTCGGGCTCACCGACGAGGCGATGCTCGAGCTCCCGATCCCGCAACACACGGTGTACGCGCTCGTCGACGGACCGGTGCGGAGCATCCGCGAGCTGCCCTGACGCGCGGCCGGATGTGCCGTATGCTCGGCGGGTGGACGACCTGCACCGCACGAGCGCCCAGGCTCTCTCCGCGCTCCTGGCGCACGGTACGGTGCCTCCGGCCACGTTCCGCGCGGCGCTGCTCGCCATTCCACCGAACGACCGCGACGCGTGGCTCGACGTGGTGCTGGGCCTGGGCGAGGTGCCCGACGACGGCCCCCACCTGCCGCGCGGCTGCGTGCCCTACCTGCCCTGCCCGGTCGATGCGATCCTGCGGGCGGTGGACCTGGCGTCGATAGGAGAACGCGATCTCTTCGTCGACGTCGGTGCGGGCGTGGGTCGCGCCGCGGCCCTGGTGGGCTTGCTCACCGGCGCGGCGAGCGTCGGCCTCGAGGTCCAGCCCGCCCTGGTGCGCGAAGCGCGGAGCCTCGGAGGCCGATTGCCTCAACTGCACTTTACACCCATCGAGGGCGATGCCGAACGGCTCTCCGCCCCGGCAACGAGCGGCACGGTCTTCTTTCTCTACTGCCCATTCGGCGGCGAACGTCTCACCGCGCTGCTGGCCGAGCTCGAGCGGGTTGCCCGGACCCGGCCCATCCGCGTTTGCTGCGTCGACCTGCCGCTGCCGGCGTGCCCATGGCTCTCGCTGGTGATCCCCGCCACCGGCGATCTGGCGGTGTACCGAAGCGCCCCGCCCCCGGTACCGGCGTGATAGCGTCGCCGCGTGAGCGAGCCCGGCCAACCTGCACCGGCACCCCGCGCATGGCTCGTGGGCCTCGCCGCAGCAGCAGCCCTGGGTAGCGCAGCGATCGCCGGCCCTGCCCATGGGCAGGCGCCGGCCTCTCTCGACTGGCAAGCCCCCGCCGAGTGCGATCGCGCCACGTTCTCGAGCCGCATTCCGCCGGTCGCCGAAGCCCGATCCATTCTTGTGCATATTACACACGAACCGGGCGCCCCCCGATACGAAGGCACGGTGCGTCTGGGCGATCCGACCGCGCCCGAGGGCGACCTGTCGCGGACGATGGCGGCTTCGACCTGCAAGGAGCTCACCGCGGCGCTGGGTCTGGCTGCCGCCATGCTCCTCGAGATCGAGCGCGAACGCGCGGCAGCTCCCCACGAGGCCGACGCGGGAGCCGCCGATGCGGCGCGGGAAGCCGAGCCCGCGAGCGACAGCTACGACGGCGGCGTGCGGCGAAAAGAGGTCGACGCCGGCTCCGAGCCGGGCCGGGCCACCTGGATTGCCCTCGGCGCCGGCGCGTCCGCAGTGAGCGATGCGCTGGCTCCGGAGCTGCGGCTCGGCGTGCACAACGGACGCGTGCTGCCGGGTTTGGGCCTGGGCTTGGGCTTCGACGGCGTAGTGCGCGTCCTCGACCTATCGCGGGAGTCCTACGAACTGGCGCTCCGGTGGATCGTCGCGCGGCCCTCCCTGTGTGCGCTCGGTGTGGTGGCGCTCGGCCACTTCGAGGTCGGTCTGTGCGCAGCGGCCGAGCTGGGCATCTCCTGGGTGCAGCACATCGAGGGCCCTCTCGATGCGGAGACCTCGCAACGCGTCTGGTTCGGCGCCGGTGCCCTCGGCCGAGCGCGCTACGTCTCCGGCTCGCCGCAAGACCGGCTCCGGTTCACGCTGGGCTTCGAGGGCTCGCTCCTGCTCGTGGCGACCCGTCCCACCTACCGCGTGGAGGGTGGGCCGACGCTCCTGCGCACCCCGCCTTTCAGCCCGAATTTGAGTATTTTCGGGGGAATGCAGTTTCGGTGATCAAAACCTTTCGACCCGGGCATGAGGCCATTTGGAGGTAGCGCAAGACATCGTGCAGGAGCGTGCGCCTGGCCACCGCGAGACCGCAGGGCCGGACGCAGCGGACGCGCGCGCCTTCGTGCTGGAGCATGCGGACTTCGTCTTTCGTTCGCTTCGTCGCTTGGGCCTCGGTACCGCCGCCGCCGAGGACGCAGCGCAACAGGTGTTCATGATCGCCGTGACCAAGGTCGCCCACATCGAGCCCGGCAAGGAGAAGGTCTTCCTCTTCGGTGTGCTCTCCAACGTCGCGCGGCACGCACGGCGTAGCTTCGCGCGCAACCTCGAAGACCTCGCGCGCCGGGAGCCGGCCGGCGCAGACCCGTGGGAGAATCCTCGTTCCGAAGCCGATGGTCCGGAGGAGGCATTGCTGGAGGCCGAGGCACGAAGGGTGCTCGACCGCATCCTGGCCTCCATGGCCGACGACCTTCGGGACGTGTTCGTCATGGCCGAGCTCGAGGAGATGACGATGGCCGATATCGCGGTGGCGCTGGAGATTCCCCCAGGCACGGTGGCTTCGCGGCTCCGGCGCGCACGCGCTTGGTTCGAGCAGGCCGCGGCGAGCATCGACGAAGAAGGGTCAGGGGGGACGCCATGAAGCTCTCCACCGCGGATCTCCTCCGGGCCGGCAAGAGCGAGCGCATGCGCGAGAGCGCGAGAGCCCACATGGCCGACGCCGTCGCGGCTTCGGTGCTCGGCGCAGCGGGAGCCAGCGCGGGCGCGGGCGCAGCGGCAGCCATGAGCGCCAAGACGCTGCTCACCGCCAAAGCATGGCTCGTGCTCGCGATGGGCGTGGTGCTGGTCGGCAGCTTTGCCGGCTGGCGCGCGTGGACGAGCGGCCCTTCGGCGAGCGCACTCGCACCCAGCACCGCCGTGGCCCCGCTCCCGAGCTCCTCCGCGCGCAGTCTCCGGGTGCCGCCCCCGGGTCCGCTTCCCGATGCGAGCGCCACGGCTGTGGCGAACAAGCCGCGACTCGATGCCGCCCCGAGCGGCCGAGCGGAGAATGAAACGGAGTCGCTGATTCACGCGCGCGAGCGCCTGCGTGCGGGAGCGCCGACCGAGGCCCTCGCGCTCCTGGCCGTGCACTCCCGGAAGTTCCCGCACGGGTTTCTGGTGGAAGAAGCCCGTGTATTGCGCATTCAAGCCCTGGCGAGCACCGACCCCGCGAAGGCCCGGCGCGAGGCCGCGGCGTTCCTACGGGAATTCCCGAGCTCGCCGTATCGCGCGAACGTGACGCGGATGACCACCCCATGATGCGCGGCTCGGTGGCGATCGTCCTTGCAGCGACCCTCACGACGGCCTGCACCGAAGACGTCTCGGTGGGGCGAGCGCACGTCGACGCGGGCCTGCCGCCGCCGTTCACCGAGCCCGACGCCGGGAGCACCGACGACTGGCCGGGTTGCATCGGGCGCACGTGCGGCGAAGGTTGCCCGCCGCGTGGCGTGGGCCCGGCGCTGCTGAGCTCGTGCGACTACTGGGGCGCATGCGTGACCACCCCCGGCCCGGTGCGCTGCGACGCGCCGACCAGCCCCGACCCCTGCGAGGCCAAGGTCTGTGGCGCCGCGTGCACGCTCTGCCCCCCCGGCGCCACCGGCTGCAGCGAGCGCCACGTGACGAAGCGCTGCAACGCCAGCGGCCGCTGCATCGAGGGCGCCGTCACCTGTTCCTAGCCCGGACGTGATCAAACACCGATGTCGGGGGAATAGGGACGCACACACGTTCCGCTTCACCGAAAGGTTCACCGATGATCATGCCTCGCTTCGCACTCCTCTCTTCGTTCGCCGCCCTGCTCCCGCTCATGGCCTGTGCCGCGAGCTCTGCGCCCGCCCAGAGCGTGGACGAAACCGACGCCGAGCTGCGCGCAACGCAAGGGTGCGAAGGCAAGAAGCTCGGCGACACCTGTCACCTCTGCCCCACCACCGATCCCTCCTGCATCGAGACCGCCGAGGTGAAGACGTGTCAGGCGGACCCCGGCGGCAGCACCAAGCTCCGCTGCATCGGTGGCACCAAGGTCCCGCCTCCGCCCGCGGGCTACGTGCCGTGCGCGGGCAAGAAGGTCGGTGCACAATGCACCATTTGCGACCCCACCGATGCCTCGTGCATCGAGACCGCGGTCGTCAAGACCTGCGACGCCAAGGGTGCGTGCGTTTCGGGGACGAGCGCCCCGCCGCCCTACTCCGCCTGCGCCGGCAAGAAGACCGGTGCACAATGCACCATTTGCGACCCCGCCGATGCCTCGTGCATCGAGACCGCCCTCTACAAGACCTGCAACGCCCGGGGCGAGTGCGTGGCGGGACGCTGAACGTCGAGCTGAACGCAGACGCGGAATTTCCGACCCCAGAAAGGGCGAACCCGAGCGCACGGGGGGGTGCACGCTCGGGTTCTACGCTCGCTCTCGCGGCGGTCCTCATGAAGTAACAGACCGACGGCCACGGTCAAGCCCCAGCGAAAGCTCAGCCACGACATCGCTCAGCGCTGGAAAATTCGGCGCGCGGTGGAAGTCGCTCAGGCGGTCGCGTGCGCGAACGCGAGCACGTGGCCGTCGGGATCGAGCGCGTAGCTCGCGCTGTCGCCCCAGCTTCGCGGAAGGAGCGGGCTCAGCTCCCGTGCGCCGGCGGAAAGCGCGCGACGTTGGTAGGCCGCGGGATCGTCCACCACCAAGTAGAGCTCCGCACGCGGCACGCCCCGCGCGGACGCCGGATCGGGCAGCTCGCTCCCCAGCAGACGCAGGATGCCGGCCTCGGGCATGAGCCCCAGGATCGCATCCCCCAGCGCGAACTGCGTCATACCCGGCACGTCGAGCACCGGCGCGGCGGCCAGCACCGCCCGGTAAAAGCGTGCGCTCGTCTCCTGGTCGCGCACATAGAAGATGAGCTGCGCTCTCACCGGCTCACGAGGCGCCGCCGTTGCGTCCGTCGGCGCTGGGCGCGCTCGAGTCGATCACGTACTCGAGCATGAACGAACCGCCGCGCTGCTTGAGCATGACCGAGAGCGCCTGCCGTACGCGGATGCGCGCTTCATCGAGCGAGTGACCATCGGACATGGCGCAGTGGCCGTTGTGCAAATCCACGACGCCGACCCACGAGCCGTTCTCGTCCTGCGATAGTCGCGCCGTATACTTCTGCATCGAGGCGCGGATGCTCGCACTCTCGCCGCCACACATCAACCCCCACGCACCATCGCTCATCTCGGGCTCGCGGGGAGACGGCTGGTGGAGCATAGTCCGGGCATGGAAACGCTGCGCCTCTTCGGCACGCCGCTGTCGCACTTCACGCGGAAGGTCCGCATCGTCCTGGCGGAGCTGGGCGTCCCGTTCGAGTACGTACGCACCGGCAGCGTGCTGGCGCCCACCAGCGCGGGCTACGGAGAGAACCCTCTGCTGCGGGTACCGACGCTGGTGCGGGGCGACGAGACGCTCTTCGACTCCGACCACATCGCACGCTACGTGGTCGCGCTCTACGACCCGGCAGACCGGTTGCAGGTGAACAGCCTGGCGGTGGAGAGCCTGAACCGCCTGGCGGTCGTCACCGGCATCATGAACAACGAGGTGGTGCTGCTCCTCGCGAAGCGCGCCGGCCTCGCCGACCTCGAAGCGGTGGCCTACTTTCGCAAGCTCCGCTCCGCCATCGACGGAGGCCTCGACTGGATCGAAGCCCGCGTCGAGGTGGACGACGCGAGCTTCACCTACCCGGACGTGGCGCTCACCTGCCTGTGGCAGCACCTCGTGCACTACGACTTGGTGGCGGAGCCCGCGCGCTATCCGCGCATCGCTGCCCGCGTCGAGCAGGCGATGCAGAGGCCGTCGGTGGCGAGCACGACCCCAGCGCGATCGCTCGAGGACGCGGCCGCCGCCGGGTGGAAGCCCAGCTGAACCACCGCATCCACCGACCGCCGGGCATGGGTACGCATATGTTCCCTCCGCATGCCGCAGATCGTCGGCTCGTGACGTACGGGCGGCGCGGAAGGGTCGTCGCGCGACGAGGTGCGAACTGCATGTCGCACGTGCGAGAGAAACGGCGCTCAGTGCCGCAAGACGCCATTCCGCTCTCCAAAGGCACTCGCCGCGTGCGCTTTCGAGGGTACTTGCGCTAGGTTTCCGCGCGGCGCCACCATGCGACTTCACCCGAGCCAAGTTCTGGTTACCGTGGGGACCGCGTGCACGATGTCGGCCGTCGGTAGCACCGAAACGCACCGCGCCCTCGTCACGCGCAGCCCTCTCTTCGTGGGCTTCGCCGCGCTCGATGCCGGCCTCGTCGAGGTCGACCTCGGCTCGAGCACCGCCGCCGAGCCGGTGTTCGTGCGCAAGGACGGCGATCGCACGCGCCTCTCGCTCGCGCAGATCGAAGCCGAGTGGGGCGCGCAGCTCCGCTCGAACCTGGGCATCCGGCGCCTCGCGTCGAGCAAGATGGCCCCGCACGTGCCGCTCGACGTGGCCGCGCCGCTCCCGCACGATCTCGAAGACGGCGGCCTCCGGCGCCTGGCGGGCATCTCGTTCGCGGAGATTCGCCACTCGGCGCTCATGGACATGTTCGGGCTCTTCGACGACGATCCGCGTCTCGCCCCGAGCCTGCAAACACAGCTCTTCATCTACGGAGCGCTGGGCGCGCTCGCGGCACTGCCGCAGAAGCTCTCGGGCATGCTCGGCGATCCGGGTCGCTTCCGGGTGGCAGCCGGCTGCGCCTTCGCCGGCAACGACGCCTACGACCGCCAGCTCCTCGGCATGCAGCCGAAGCACGAGACGGTGCCGGATCGCAAAACCGACAAGCTCGCCTACCGCCTGGCCACCTGCCTCTCGACCCACGGCCCGGCGCTGGTGTCGGCCATGCTCGCGCCGGGCTACAGCCTGAGCCGCATTCGTCGCAACCCCGAGCTCCTCGAGAGCCTGCGTACGCCCGCGTCGCCCTACCGCCGGGTTCCCCAGGCTCCGCTGGTGAGCAGCGGCGCTTGCGCCAGCGCGCTCATCGCCATGGCCGACGCCGCATCGAGTGCACTCTGCACGCTTCCCGGCGGCCGGCGCACCGAGGTCATTCTCTGGACCGCGGCCGACACCGCGCTCGCCCCCGACGCGCGCATTCTCGAGGCCTTCGGGCTCGCGGCCATGATGAGCCGCGAGAAGCTGGCGGAGATGAACCTGGGGCGCGAGGCCGCCCAGCAGCGCAGCATCGGCGACTGCCTGGCGCCCTTCGACGTGGACGCCCAGGGCACGGTGGTGGGCCACGGCGGCTCCGGCGTGCTGGTGACCACGCTGGAGTTCGCGCTGAAGAACCAGCTCGACATCACCTCCATCATCGTCGGCTTCGGGCACAGCGGCGAGACCGGCGGCAAGGCCCACTTCGCCGGCGTCGGCTTCGGCGGCGAGAACGCCCCCATGCTCGCGCTGCAGATGGCGCGCGAAGGCCACGGCTACGGCATCGCCGACTTCAAGCACCTGGTGGCGCACGCCACCGGCACCCGCACCAACTCGCGTACCGATCTCGCGGCTGCTCACTGGGCGCGCCAGGGCGCCGCCGAGCTCGAAGGCTTCACCGGTCGCCTCCCCACCATGACCGTCGGTGCGCCCAAGGCCATCGGCGACGGACACTCCATGGGCGAGACCGGCCTCAAGGCCGTGAGCGAGGCCATTCGCTACTTGCTCGGCGAAGAGAGCGTCGGCATCCCCACGCTGCGCCGCCTCGACAACGAGCTGGGCGATCCCGCCGAGTACTTCCACCTCAGCGAGAAGCCCGTTCCCGGCAACGAAGACGGCGGCGTGCTGGTGCCTACCCAGGGCTTCGGCGGCTACAACGGCGCCATCGCCCTTCGCGCCGCCAACGCCGAAGCGCTTCGCCGCTACGACATCGAGCCCGCCCTCCTCGACGCGTACCTCGAGCGCTGGCGCGACATCCGCCACGAGCGCATCGAACGCGAAGCGCGCTTGCGGCGCACGCCCGGCTTCTCGCGCCAGCTGGCCGAAGAGCACCGCTTCCCCGGCATCTGACCCGCGGCATGGATCGCATCGGTCTCTCCGCGCTCGTTTTGATGATCGGCGCCGCAGCGTGCGGTGGCGGGAATGCCGCGCCGCCGAGCTCTCCGGTGCCCTCGCGCGCCACCACGACGTATCCGCACCTGAGCGCCGGCCACGTTTCCACGTGCCTCATCGTCGACGTCAACCACGTCACGTGCTGGGGGCTCCTGGATACGGCGACGCCGGTCGCGCAGCCGGGCCCCGAAGCGGTGGCCGCACGACCGCTCGGCGTGGTGGGCGCGGTGCAAGTCGACGGCGGTCTCGGCTATCAGTGCGCCATCGATGGTACCGGACGCGCGTCGTGCCGCAGCCAGGGCGGCGACTTCGAGCGGGTGGAGCTGGGCGCGGCGGCGGTGACGCTCGCGGTGGCAGGCGACCGCGCATGCGCCATCGTCGATGGCGACCAGCTGCGGTGCTGGAAGAACGGCCCCGAGCCCAAGCCGGCGAGCGTGCCCGGCATCGACAACGTGATCGGCCTCGCGCTCGGTATCGCCCACACCTGCGCGTTGCGACGCGACGGCAAGGTTCTCTGCTGGGGCGGCAACGAGGCCGGAATGCTGGGCGACGGCACCACCGCATCGCGCGGCGCGCCGCAGGTCGTCGCGGGCCTCGACGACGTGGTGCGAATCGCCTCGAGCAAAGCGCACACCTGCGCCCTCCGCGGCGACGGCACGGTGCACTGCTGGGGCCTGGGCGACGACGGTCAGCTCGGCGACGGCGTGAAGCGCCCGCGCGACGGCATGGCCGTGCGACCGGTGCAAGTGGCCGGGTTGCGCGACGTCTCGGCCATCTCGGTGGGTGGCGCGCATGCGTGTGCGCTCCGCGCCGGTCACGTCCTCTGCTGGGGCGGCAACGGCGTGGGCCAGGTGGGCGACGGCACCACCGAGCAGCGTCCCGGCCCCGTCGAGGTACCGATGCTCGACGACGTGATCGAGATCGCCGCCGGCGCCGGTCACCAGTGCGCCCTCCGCCGCGACCAGAGCGTCTGGTGCTGGGGCAACGGCGCGATGGGCCAAACCGGACAGGGCCCGGTGAAGACCACCCCGCGTCCGGCCCGCGTGCGCGGACTATCGATGTAGACTGGCCTGGTTGGAAAACTCGACCCAGCTGCAAACGCGCTACGAGCGGGCAATCGGCGGTGAGGCGTGGCCGTGCGCCCTGGTGGACCTCGACGCCTTCGAGCGCAACGCGCGCACCATCGCGCGGTTCGCGGAAGAGCGGCAGAAGAAGCTCCGGGTGGCCACCAAGTCGGTGCGCGTGCCCGACCTTCTCCGGCGCATTCTCGCGTTGGCGCCCGGCGCCGGGCTCATGACCTACACCGCCCAGGAGACGGCATTCCTGCACACGCTGGGCTTCGACGATTTGCTACTTGCCTATCCCATCGCACGCCCGGCCGATGCTGCCTTGCTCACGCGCCTGGCCGCAGCGAAGGCGGAATCGAGCGTGGTGGTCGACGACGTCGCGCACCTGGAGATGCTCGATGCCGCAGCCCGAGCCGCCGGCGTGACCATCGACGTGGTGGTGGAGGTCGACCTCGCGTTCCGCCCACTCGGCAGTCGCTTGCACCTGGGTGTGCGCCGGAGCCCGCTGCGTACGGCCTCCGACGTGCTTGCCTTCGTCGACCGCATCGCCGGCTGCGCCAACCTGCGTTTTCGCGGCATCATGGGCTACGAGGCGCAGGTAGCCGGGCTGGGCGACGATATTCCCGGCGGCCTCGGCGCGCGCGTGAAGAGCGCAGCCGGTCGCGCCATGAAGGCCCGCTCGCAGGCGGCGATCTCCGAGCTGCGCCAGAGCATCGGCGCTGCCCTCGCGAGCGCCGGCCTGAACGCGCATATCGTCAACGGCGGGGGAACCGGCAGCCTGGCCTGGAGCCGCGAAGATCCGACGCTCACCGAGATCACTGCCGGGTCGGGATTCTTGTGCAGCCACCTCTTCGATCGCTATCGCGACGTGCGCCTGGAGCCAGCTGCCTACTTCGTATTGCCGGTGGTGCGCATTCCAGCGCCGGATCTCGCGACCTGTCTGGGCGGCGGCTACGTGGCTTCGGGGCAAGCGGGCATCGATCGCTTGCCCGTCCCCTCGCTCCCTGCCGGGCTATCGCTGCTCGACCTGGAAGGCGCCGGCGAGGTGCAAACGCCGCTGCGACTGCCTCCCGACGTGCGGCTGCGGGTGGGCGATCCGGTGTTCTTTCGCCACGCCAAGGCCGGGGAGCTCGCCGAGCACTTCGGCGAGTACCTGCTCGTGCGTGGCGACGAGATCGAAGGCCGCGCGCCCACCTATCGCGGCCTCGGGAAGGCGTTCCTCGGGTAATTCAGCGACCCTTGCCCTTACCCTTCTTGTCGTCGTCCTTCTTCTTGTCGTCGTCCTTCTTTTTCGCCTCTTCCTTCTTCTTGGCCTCGTCCTCCTTCTTGGCCTCCTCCTTCTTCTTGGCCTCGTCCTCCTTCTTGGCGGAGTCGGGGCGGAGCTTGGGATCGTTCAGGACCATCTGGTTGAAGGCTTCGGGGTTGACGACGGTGACGCGGCCGCCACCCTTGGGCTTCACCTTGAGGTGAATGAAACCGCCATCCTTCGAGGGGTAGGCCTGGAGCTCGAAGTCGAAGTTGTCGCCGAACTTGGGCGAGAGGGCGGGTACCTCGCTCCGGAGGGCACTGGCCGAGGGCGCACTGGGATACGACTTGCTCCAGAGGGTGAGGAGTCGCTCGCGGTTGGTCTTGGCGAGGTCGGACTCGAAGGTGCTCTCCTTGTAGACCTCCAGCAGGTGCTTCTTCAGCGCCTCGCCCACGCCTTTCACGCCGATGATGCCTTCGACCGACACGCCCGAGATGACGTTCGCGTTTTCGAAGTCGTACTTGTCGTACTGGATGAAGCCGTCCTTGTCGCCGCGCTTGCCGAGCCCCTCGATGCGCATGGTCCAGGTATCGCCGTTCTGGTACTCGACGAACTTGGGGTCGGCCGGCAGCGTCGCCGGCGGCGCCTCCTTCTTGCCGCTCGCCGAAGCAGACCCCGAAGGTGCCGGGCTCGTGTGACCCCCTGCGATGGCGAACATCGGGCAGCTCGCGAGAAACCCGACCACGACCGCCGCAAACAGAGTCTTCTTCATGAGCCCGTCTCCTTGTACCGATCGCGTCCGTCGCGTTCGTGATGAAGGCTCTCGCAACCAGCGTGCCGAAGTCCTCACACGCCAAATTCACGGCATTTCACGTCATCTCGCTGCGGCCCCGGGAGCGCAGCAGCAGACCCTTGCCGGCAACGGCGGAGACTTCACGCGCGACGACGGGTATCTCGAAGAAGCGGGCGCGCCCCTCATTCGAAACAACAAGGGGTCATCCCGAGCGAAGCGAGGGACCCCCTCCGTCACTTCGTTGCAGCGGGGTTTGCTCCGGATCGCCCGCTTGGCGCAGGTGAAGACGTGTTCCCGAAGTGCCGCGACCGAAACCCGGTCGGAGCACCTGCTGCCCGTCGTAGTGCCCGCCGTTCTGCCTGCGGTAGGGGATGGGCGCGTCGGTGAAGAGCCCATCGAGGCGCGTCTTGAACGCTTCCGCCACCGCGTGCCACTCTTCCTCGGGCATGCGGTCGACCTGATACGTGGCGAACGGCGGCATCACGTCCATGCCCGGGTAGAACAGCACCCCGTGGTGAATCGGAAAGAGCAGATCGTCCAGCGCGCCATTCACGCCCCGGTCGCCGTAGTGCGGCGCACGGCCACCGATGGTGAGCGAGAGCATGGCGCGACGTCCGAGGAGCGTGCCTTCGCCGTAGCGGTCGCCCCAGCGATCACCCCCGTGCACCCCCACGCCGTACGCGAATCCATAGGCGAACACCCGCTCGATCCACCCCTTCATGATGGCGGGCATGGAGAACCACCACATCGGGAACTGGAAGATGACCGCGTCGGCCCAAAGAAGCTTCTCTTGCTCGGCTGCCACGTCTGCGCTCTGGGTACCGTCGGCGAACGCGTCCTTCGAAGCGGTCACGTACACGAGGCGCGCCGAAGCGTCGCGCGCGGGAAAATCTCCGGCGTCCGCCGCCGCCTTCCACTGCATCGCGTACAGGTCCGAGACCCGCACCGCGTGGCCTCGCGCGGTCAAGTGCGCCACCGCCAGGTCCTTCAGCGACCCGTTGAGCGATCGCGGCTCCGGATGCGCGTACACAATCAGGATGTTCATGCCGATTCCCAATACGAATCGTCATCTCGACTCGCAAGTACGCACTTCCTTGTGCATTACGCACAAGAAGGGAACCGACCCCGCTCAGCGGCCGGTGATCTTGGGGAAGAACAGCTTTCGCATCTCGTTGTGGCCGATGCGGCTGGGATGAATGCAGTCGGCAGCGAACCAGTTCTCGGCGGTGGGAACGACGCCGTGGCCGTTGAAGGCGGTATAGGCGTCGACCATGGTGACGCCTTCGGCGGCGGCCACTTCGGTCGCCACCTTGTTCCAGGCGGCGAAGAAAGGCTTGGTGTCCTGCTTGGGAATCAGGCTGAGCGGCTGGCCGCAGCGGGAAAAGTCGCCGGTGCCGTCGCTGGGATCGTAGATGGTGGCCTGGAACACGCGGGCCCCCGGAAGCTTCTTCTTGAGCGCCGCGAACGCCGCAGTGAGGTTGGCGCGGAAGGCGTCGCGATCGGGGCCGTCTTGCCCCTGGAGCACCCGGAGAATCGCGGCGCGCAGATCGTTGCCCCCGATGGTGAGCGTCACCACCACCGGCGGCACCACGCCCTCGGGAATGCCCTCGATCTGCTTCAGCAGCCCGGAGCTCACCGAGCCGGATACCGCGTGCTTGTACACCTTGAAGTCTGCACCATACACGGACTTGAAGTCCTTGCCGCCATAGTCCGGCCAGGTGGCGTCGTCGTTGGCGGCCAGCAGATCGTAGAAGAACGGCGCGACGCCCCCGCGATCGCTGATGGAGTCGCCGAGCGTCACGTAGCTCTTGTACGGCCCACTGGGAACGGACGAGTCGCCGCCACCGCCGCCATCGAGCGAGCCGGAGCTGCCTCCGCTGCTGGAGCCCGAGCCGGAGCTCGAGCTGGTGGGGTCGGTCGCCGAGCTACCGCTGCAGGCGACGAAGAGAAGAGCCGCGAGCCACGCAAAGTGCTTTCGCATGCGCACAAACGTAGAGGGCATCGGCGGACCACACAAGCGCTGGAGGCCGGGATGACAACACCGATGC
>JABFRG010000879.1 GCA_013141295.1 Polyangiaceae bacterium | reverse complement strand
AGGGAACGCTGATGGGCCTGCGCATCTCGGGGTATGCGTTCGGATCCACCGCGCCGCAGGCGCCGCCGGACTTCTGAGCTCGCGCTGAGCGGACCCGGTCGCTCTGCGCCCGCTCGCGCATCGAATGCCGGCGATGTGCCGGCGGATTGCCTACCACCCAACCGAGCGCGAAGGCCGATGAGCGAGCTTGGCAAGGCGCTCGCGCGTCACCGAGCGGACCCTTCCGGTCGCCGGTGGGTGTTCGTCGCGTACGATCAGCTGACGTCGGCGGTGGGACCGCTCGCCGACATTCCGGTGCGCGAGCTGGGCATCGTTCTCGTGGAGGCGCCCGCGAAGGCCTCGAATCGCCCATACCACCGTCAGAAGCTCGCGCTGGTCCTCGCCAACCTCCGCCAGTTCGCCGTGGAGCAGGCGTCGCGCGGGGTTGCCGTTCACCATGTGGTGAGCTCCGGCTCCTACGCCGACGCACTGGACGCGTTACCTCCCTCGATGCTGCCGCTGCTGGCGATGGTGCCCGCCGAGCGCGAGCTGCGAAAGGACCTGGAGGGCCTGGTTCGATCCGGCAAGCTCCGCTACGTGCCCAACGCCACCTGGGCCACCACCCACGCCGACTTCGTCGAGAGCCAGGGCGAGCATCCCCCGTACCGAATGGATGTGTTCTACAAGCATGTGCGGAAGCGCACCGGCATCCTCATGGAGGACGGCAAGCCCGCCGGCGGCAAGTTCTCCTTCGACGCCGAGAACCGAAAGCGCTGGCCGGGCTCTCCTTCGGCGCCCCGCATGCCCAGCTTCGAGCCCGATGCCATCACCCGCGAGGTATGCGACCTCGTGGCCACCCGCTTCGCCCACCATCCGGGCACCCTTCGTCCGGACATGCTCCCCGCGACCCAGGCCGACGCCGAGCGGCTCTGGGCGCACGCCAAACGCGAGAGCCTCCCGCACTTCGGCCCCTTCGAGGACGCCATCTCGGTGCGCTCACGGCGCCTCTTCCACACCAGCATTTCGGGGGTGCTCAACCTCTCGCGACTCTTGCCCATGCGGCTCGTGCGAGAGGCCGCGGAGCTACCCGTGCCGCTCCCCAGTCGCGAGGGGTTCGTGCGGCAAGTGCTCGGTTGGCGAGAGCTCGTGCGCCATGTTCACGAGGCCACCGACGGGTTTCGCCGCGGTGGCGTCCCGACCCTTCCGTCGCCCGGCGACGGCGGCTACCGCGACTGGGCTGGCAAGGCGTGGGCCGCTGACGCGCCCGCGACGACCGTAGCCGATGGCGGCGCTTGCCCATCCCACGTCGGTGCTTCTGCCGGCGTGCCGCCCGCCTACTGGGGTGCGACCTCCGGTCTGGCGTGCCTCGACACCGTGGTCGAAGGAGTCTGGGACGAAGGGTACAGCCATCACATCACGCGCTTGATGGTGCTCTCCAACATCGCGACGCTCCTCGACGTGTCGCCACGTGCGCTCACCGACTGGTTCTGGGTCGCCTATGTGGACGCGTACGACTGGGTGGTGGAGCCCAACGTGCTGGCGATGGGGACCTACGGCGCCGGTGGCGTCATGACCACCAAGCCGTACATCGCTGGCGCGGCCTACATTCACAAGATGGGCGACGCCTGCGAGGGCTGCGCGTTCGACCCCAAGCGCACGTGTCCGCTCACGCGCCTCTATTGGGCGTACCTGAAGCGCCACCAGGCATCGCTCACCGGCAGCGCGCGCATGATGGTGCCGCTGGCCGCCCTGCGGAAGCGCAGCGCGGTCGATACCCGGCGCGACGAGGAGGTGTTCGAGCGCACGCGTTCGATCTTGGCGAGGGGCGGGCGACTGGTGCCGGAAGACTGAGCTCCGTCGCTCCGGCGGCGCGGGCCTACCGCGCAGGCTGACAGCGCGGGCAGTAGTAGATGGTGCGGCCGCCACACATGAAGCTCCCGATGCCGCCCGCGCAGGTGCGGCACGCGCGCTGCCGATATACGTAGAGTGCGTCGCGCTTGCGGGTGCGCCTCGTGGCGCCCTCCACGGTGACGATGCGATTGGCCTGGACGCCGCGCGCCAGGAGCGACCGGGCGAGGGACCACAGTTTCTCCAGCTCCTTGCGCGAGAGCTCGTTGCCCCGCGTCTCCGGATGCACGCCCAGCAAGAACAAGAGCTCCGCGCGATACACGTTGCCGATGCCGGCGAAGATGGATTGATCCAGGAGCAGCGCGCCGATGCTGCGCTTCGAGGCGTGCACCCGGGGCCAGGTCGTTCGAGGGCGCGGGCTGCTCGTGATGGGGTCGGCACCCAGACGCGCGCGGAGCTTCGTGACCGCGTCCTCGCCCACCAGCTCGCAGATGGTCGGCCCCACGAGATCCCAGCAAGCGCGCGATCCTACCAGGCGCAGCCGCACCGTGGGGCGAGGCTCGGGGAACGGCGCGCGCACCGGCCGGAAGCGCCCGAAGAGGCCGAGGTGCACGTGGACGCACGCGCCCTCGCTCCCGAAGAAGAGGAGGAGATGCTTGCCCACCGCCTGCGCGTCGCCCAGCACCATGCCGTCCAGCGCCGTCGCCTCCGGGAAGCGGCCCTGGGGGGACGAAGCGCGGACCACCTCGCTCCCGAGGGTCTTTTTCAGATCGAGCGCCAGCCGATGGATGGTGTGGCCCTCGGGCATGACTGCTTCGATGCGGAGCCGCTGCGCGTGGTGGCCGATACGCACATCGCGGAAATGACGAAGGCCACGAGGTCTTCACCTCGTGGCCTCCTTTCGCGTTGCGAAGAAGCGTTACTTCTTCGGCTTCGCGGTGCCGGCCGGGGGCGGCGTGGCAGGCTTCGGGGCCTTGGGGGCCGCGAGCTTGAGGACCTTGCGGAGGCCGGCTTCGTCGCTCACCTTGATGCCCTTGCGCTCGCCGCCTTCGGTCCAGAACTCGGGGCCGAGGCCCTCGACGTTGCAGAGACCGACCATGCCCTTGACCTTCTTGTCCTTGTCCTTGAGAGACAGGGTGAGGTCGTCGGGGCACTTGCGGAGCGCGCCTTCGGCGGTCTGATCGAGGCCGATGGCCTTGAGCACCGCGTCGACGTCGGCGGCCTTGGTGATCTCCGGCTTCTTGGTCTTGCCGGCGGCGACGTCGATGGAC
>JABFRG010000982.1 GCA_013141295.1 Polyangiaceae bacterium | reverse complement strand
GGCGCGTCCGGCAGCTTGGGCGGTGGCGGGGGCGGCTGCACGCGCGGCGGCTGCACTTGCGGCGGAGGCGGTACGGGCGGCGGCTGCACCTGCGCTCCCCCGTTTCCCTGCCCGTTGCCGTTGACCTGCCCATTGGCCTGACCTTGCGCGCCCTGCGGATTCACGCGCCCGCTGGCCGACCCACCGGCTCCGGCGCCACCTTGACCATTCGCGCCCGCGCAGAGCGTGGTGCCGGGAATGCACCACCCGGGCGGCGGCGTCTGCGCAAAGGTGCGAGGAGCGAGGCTAGCCACCGCCGCAAAAGCAGCGAGGCCCAGGAGCGACGAATTTTTCATGCGGGTAAGGGACTGCAAAGTGGAGCGCAACGCGCCCACTCTACAGACGGCCACCTCGGCCAGTCCATTCACCGGACCCGTCCTTGCCCCGCTCGATGGCGGCAGATACCTTCGGCGCAACCATGGTGTACCGAGAGGCGGCAGACCCGCGCGGCGCGGAGGCGGAGGGCGAGCCGACCGGGCCGCTGCTGGTGGTCGATGCCCGCGGACGCCCGGGAAAGAAGGGGCGCGACGGCGCGCGGGGTGCAGATGGAAGCCGTAGCGGTGAGGACGGGGACCGCGGAGCCGACGCCGGTGAGGCGGCCGACGGGCAGCCTGGTGGTCGCGTGCTGGTGGAGCTCGCCGTCGACCCTGCGGATCGCACCGCAGCGTTGCTCTCGGGAACCGTGGAAACGGCGGAGGGGAGCGTCTCGGTCACCGAGCGTGTGGACTTCTCGCGCACGGCGCCCATCGAGCTCCTGGCGGCGGGCGGCGCCGGTGGCTTCGGGGGCCATGGCGGTGACGGCGGTGACGGTGCGCGCGGCTCGCGCGGCGCCGATGCAACCCGGTATTCGAGCGGTACCAATGGTGGCCGCGGCGGCGACGGTGGCGATGGTGGCCGTGGTACGAACGGTGGCGACGGAGGCGATGGCGGTGCCGTGCTCGTTCGAACTGGCGAGCGCGACACCCATCTGCTGATGCTCGTTCGCCCCGACGTGCGCGGCGCGTCGGGAGGAGCAGCTGGAAAGAACGGCCACGGTGGTGACGCAGGACCGGGGGGCAGCGGCGGTTCGTCGCACTCCTGGACCGAATCCGAGAGCTACACCGACTCGAACGGTGCCTCGCAGACGCGGACCACGCATCATCGCAACTCCGGTGGGTCCGACGGTGCCTCCGGACGTCCCGGGGATTCGCCGAAGGTGCGTCTTCGGGCCGGCGATCCAGGAAGCGCGGGCGAGTTTCAGATCGAGGTGCGAGACGCAGGCGGGGGCATCACCAAGTATCCCAGCTGCTTCGACCTTCGGCTGGTTTCCTACGCGCACCGCAACGAGAACGACGACGGCGTGTACGAACCTGGGGAGCGCGTCTTCGTCGGCAAGATCGAGATCGAGAACGTCGGCGGTATGCCGCTCCCCGCGCACCACGACGTCATCGTGGGCGTCACCCGTGGCGGCTGGGTGGAGCCAGAACGCGCACCCGATGGTCGCACGGTGACGCTGCGTGCTCCGCGCGGGCTCGCGGCCGGAGCGCGCCACGTGTTCGAGGGCGATGAGCTGGCCCTGCGCCTGGGAACCTTCGCCCCCACCGGCCCCGGCGGTCCGCTGAGCGCACCGGAGACGATTCGCCTCTACGCCGCACTCCCGGACGTGGTTCGCAGCTTCGACGCGTTCGATGCCGGCGCCGGTGAGGCGCAGGGAAAGATCGTGGTGCGCTTTCCGGTGGCCCTCTCGCCTATCACCAGCTTGCACTCCGTGGCCGCCGGTCAGGCCACGCGCCTTCGCGCTTCACTGCAGAACATCGCTTCCAAGGATTTCGGCGCCGACACCGAGCTCGGCCGCGCGCTCACCTTGCACGTGACGCTCGCGCCCAGCGAGCTCTCGGCGGAGCATGTGCACTACTTCGACGCCCAGGGCGCCCGCACTTCGCTGGCGTCGGGCTTCATCCTGCCGGTGGCGCGCATCGCAGCGGGTGGTCGCTTCGATCTCGAAGGCACCCTTGCCATCGCCGAGGGCGCGCCGCCCTATGCCACCGCACGCATCGTCGTCACCTGCGATCTGGCGCCGGTGGAGGTCTCCGGGCCGCCGCGCACCATCCAGCTCGAGGAGTTCACGCTCCGGGTCGGACGAGCTTTCGCCGGCGGCACCGCCGACGTGCTCTTCATGGTGAACAATCGAACCCGCGCCGAGGAGCTTCGCGCCTGGGAAGCGCACGCCGCTTCGCTCGGTCTCACGTCGACCACCTGGGACGTAGCCCTGGAAGACGGCGTGGAGGTCCTCGATGCGGTGGCGCGCGGCGAGCACGCGTTCCATACGGTGGTGCTTCTCAACAACCTGATGGACACCGCCGGTGGAGAGCGCCGTCCCAGCACGCTCATCTCCAAGGAGACCGCCTTCGGCCTGGCGCGGCGTGGCATTCGACTGCTCTGCGTCGGCAAGGGACCGAAGCTCAGCGAGTTCGCAGTGCCCACCTCGTCCAGTGCCGAGGCGGTCGTGGTGCCCGCCACGGCGAACCAGGACGCTCGGCTCGCCGCTCTCGAACGGCTCGAGATCGGCAGCGGATCCATTTCCTTGCCCGTGGAGACGTGGTGCTTCTGGGCGTCGTCGCAGCCGACGTCCAAGCACGTGGACAAGCCGGCGGCCAAGCTGGCGCAGTTGTTGGTCGACCGCTTTCCCGGGCGTCGCTACGTGGTGGTGCCGCGGTTCGAGGTGGGCGAAGCGCGACCCGCGACGTTGGGGCGCTACGTCTCCGCCGGCACCCTCGAGGTGCGCCGCGCCGTGGACGCCGGATTCGGCGCCCTGCGCGCGGTGAGCGTCGACGACGCGTCGGTGCACGCCGAGGACTTCGTGCGCGAGCAGCGCGTCTTCTTCACGTTCCTGTGCACCTTGAGCTTCCAGGCCAAGCTCGCGATCCTCCGCGCGTCGACGCTGCCCTTCGCCGAAGATGGCGACGTGTTGGCGCTGGCGGTGGTGGCCGATCTCGTTGCCGAGCAAGGGGCCTTCGCAGCCCAGGGTCACCGCAGTGGTGCCCTCGCGCGGCCTCGGCGCCCAGCGCACGTTCCGTCACCGGGCGG
>JABFRG010000974.1 GCA_013141295.1 Polyangiaceae bacterium | reverse complement strand
TCCCGGCAGCGGTCGCTATCTCGCCGTGGGCTTCATCGCCGCCACGCTCCTCGCCATGGCGTTCGTGGGCTGGCGTACGATCGGTGCACCCTCGCGCAGCTCGGCCAGCGGCGACACCCTCAGCGTCACCGCGGCGCCGCTCGCTTCGCCGCCGTCGGCGTCGGGCTCGCCTTCCTTGGTCGCCGAACACCCTTCGGTTCGCGTGCCGCCAGCGCCCACCGGTCATCGCCTCAACGTGCCCAACACCGGGGCGGGTGCGCGTGTGCCGCCGCGCTGGCAACGTCCTGCGACCACCGCCAGCGCTTCGCCGACCGCAAGCGGCATCATTCGCACGTTCCCCACCGGTGCGCCCTCGGCGCCCACCACGGCCGCGCCGCCCAGCCCCGATCCGACCGCGCCCGATCCGCACTGACGAACGATCCTCGCAACGCCTGCGCGGAGTGGAACATCGTAAATGATGGGTCGCGCGTCTTCCCCTCCCTCCCGTTACATCGCGCGCGACCATCGCGCTCGCTCCTTCACCGGACGCGGGCGCGATCCTTTTTGTGCCGCCGGCGGTGCCCCTACTCCAGGTCTTCCGAGAGGTAGCCGAGGATGACCTCGTCGAGCGAGCGATCCGGCTCGTTGGACACCACCGGGAGCGGCGCTTCGCCGAACACGCTGGAGACCTCGGTGGCAGCATAGCGACCGGTGCCGTTGGCGCTGGGCGAGGGCGTGTTGCGCATCACGCGCTCCGGAGGCGGAGGAAGCGGGGGCAGCTCCCCGAAGCGATCCGATTGATGCACGCTCGGCATGCCCGGGCTCGTGCCGCGCACCGGCATCGGCGGCGCTGCGGGCTTGGATACCGCCGGCGCTGCGGGCGAGGGGAGCGGAGCGGCGGCGGCTTTGGGGGCCGGCGCGGGGTTGCCGCTGGCCACCGCGTCGAACTCACCGGCGCGGAGCCGCAGCAGCATGCCCTTGTGCTGCTCCTTCATGAGCTTGCGCACCAGATCGGCGAGCTTGTGCTGCCCCAGGTGCTCCGCGTAGCTCGTCTTCACCGACTTCAGGATGCGACCGCCATCCATGAAGAGGTGCGTGATGATGTGCGGGTGGTGCACGCCCGAGTCTTCCGTTTGCACGTGGAAGACGCGGTCTTTGTGCCTCACGTTGTTGTTGTACCCGACGAGCGGAGACTGACTCATCTTCGCTCCAGAGTACTCAAGTTCGCGCCGATGGCGAGGGTGAATCCTCCGCGCGGTCGATCCTGGGGCGCACGTTTCTGGTCCAACCGCGGCGCAGGGCGTGGGAGATTGTTCCCATGCGCACACCTCTCGTCGCCTGCGGGCTGCTCTTTGCCCTTGCCTGTTCCAAGAAGGACGCCGGCCCGTTCGAGGGCGAGATCGTCATGAAGACCACGCGCGCCGGCAGCGCGGCGCCCACCACCATGACCCTTCGCGCGAAGGGGGAGCGCCTTCGCTTCGACACCACCGCGCCGGACGGGAAGATCTCCCATGGCGTCTTCGACCCAGCCGCCAACAAGGTGGTGATCATCATGGACGCCGAGAAGGCGTACATGGACATCGACTTCGACAAGCCGAGCGCGCAACCCAACACCAACCCCGAGACCGCCACGCTCGAGAAGACCGGCCAGAAAGAGACCATCGCCGGGCGCACCTGCGAGGTGCTTCGGGTGAAGGACGCGAGCGGCAAGCGCACCGAGGTGTGCATGACCGAGGGGCTGGTCTTCTTCGACCTCTCGAGCCTCAAGCCGGGTGGCGGGGGCGGGGCCAAGAGCGTGGCGGAGCTGCGGCAGAAGAAGTCGTTCCCGCTGCGCTCGGTGGAGTTCGACGCCAGCGGCAAGGAGATCTCCCGCAGCGAGGTGGTGTCCATCAACAAGATGGCCCTCGACAACGCGCTCTTCGACGTGCCCAAGGACTACGCCAAGATCGCCCTGCCGGCTCTGCCCGCGGCCCCCGCGGCCACCAAGTGACGCATCTCGCCACCGCCGCGAAACGCCGCGGCGCGGCGAGCGTAGTCGAATCGATGCGTCGCCCCTTCGCGGTCGTTCCGTTCGCGCTGCTCCTGGGCGCCGCCGTGTGCAGCAAGCCCACCTCCGGCGTCGCGCCCGATGCCTCGGCGCCGGGTGACGCAGCCGCGCGGGCGGCCGATGCCGGCCCCGACGCTGCGGAGGAAGTGCACTCGGTGTATCCCGACCTCGAGGGCGCGCCGGAGCCCCTCGCGCTGCGGTTGTGCGCCGCGCTTCACGAGGCCCCCGAGGCCCGCCGCGCGGAGTGCTGCCACGAGCCCAAGGGCGTCGTGATGGCCAGCGAGTGCACCCGTATGCTCACCGCGGCGCTCCGCTCCAAAGCAGTGACGGTGCTCGAAGCCGACATCGAGGCCTGCACTACCGCGCTCGCCCGCACCTACGCCGGTTGCGACTGGGTCGGTCCTTTTCCTCCGGACTTGCCCGCCGCCTGCCACGGTCTGGTGAAGGGCACCATCCCTCTCGGGCAACGCTGCCGCTCCGCCCTCGAATGCGCCGGAAAGGCGCGCTGCAAGGGCGTCGGCCCCACCACCCTGGGCACCTGCGCGGCCGCCGGCGAAGCGGGCGACAGCTGCGGCGGCACCGTCGACCCGCTGGGAACCTTCGTGCGCGCCACCGACCTCGAGAAGGAGCATCCGGCGTGCAGCGGCTATTGCGCGCGCTTCAAGTGCGCCGTGCCCGCGGCAAAAGATGCAGCATGCACGCAGTCCCGCGATTGCGAGGCGGGTCTCCAGTGCATCGGCAAGAAGTGCATCGCCAAGGACCCCGCCAAGGAAGGCGAGGCTTGTCCCGGCAGCGTCTGCGAGCCCGGGCTCTCGTGTCTCCAGGGCAAGTGCGTGGCGCGCCGGGCCGAAGGGCAGCGCTGCACCACCGACTTCGAGTGCATGGGCGGCTGCGTGAAGGCGGCGGATGCCGGCGCCACCACCGCGGGTAAGTGCGCCATGAAGTGCGGCATCCGCTGACGTCGATCGGGTAACTCCTCTCGCCCGTAAGCGTGCCCGTGCCCGTGCCCGTGCCTGGAGTTGCGCAAGTCGCATGGAGGCCGGGCCGTGGAAGCTGGACTTCCTGGTTTTCGCGAACGGAGTG
>JABFRG010000953.1 GCA_013141295.1 Polyangiaceae bacterium | reverse complement strand
TGCCGCAGGCGGTCTTCTGTAGCTCGGCGTAGATGAAGTCGGCGAAGAGGCGCACCCGCTGCGGCACGAAGCGCGTGGTGGGCTGCACCAGGTGAAAATCGATGCCCTGGAGCGCGTAGTCCGGGAGGACGCGCGCGAGGCGCTTCTGGGCAACGTCCTTGTACACCAGGAACTCCGGCATCATGGCGATGCCCAGGCCGCGCAGCGCGAGCTCGCGCACGTAGGTGAAGTCGTCTCCGCCCAGGGGGCCGCCCACGTCCACCGTCTCGGCGCCGCTCGGACCGTGGAACGTCAGGCGGCAGCGATCGTCCTTGGGGCGAAAGAGGATGTTGGCGTGGGCGCCGAGATCCTCGAGGGTCTTCGGCTTGCCCTGGCTGGCCAGGTACTTCGGCGTGGCCACCAGGACGCTCCCCACCTTGCCCACCCGGCGCGCACCCAGGCTCGAGTCGGCGAGCTTGCCGAAGCGGAGCGCGAGGTCGATGCCCTCTGCCACCAGGTCCACGCGCCGCTGGGAGAACTCGGCGTCGACGCGGATGGAGGGATACTTCTTGGTGAAGGCGGCGACGATGTCTGGCAAGAGCGCGATGCCGATATCGAGCGGCGCGCTGAAGCGCACGGTGCCGCTGGGCGACGTTTGCGCGTTCTTGGCCACGCTCTCGGCGTCCCGCAGCGCCTCGAGGGCGAGCCCCGCGCGCTCGTAGTATTGCGCGCCCACGTCGGTGAGGTGGAGCGCCCGGGTGGTGCGCCGCAAGAGGCGCACGCCCAGCTCGTCCTCCAGCTTGGCGATGCGGCGGCTGACGCCGGACTTGGGGAGCCCCAGCTGCGCCGCGGCCTTGGAGAAGCTCTGGAGCTGCACGACCTTCACGAAGGTGGCGATGGCGTCGAGATGCATTGTTCGCACATTAGGAACAATGCGCGCCCATGTCCATCACTGGCGCTTGGGGCGCAACGGCTTGCCGAGGCCCGCGAGCGTAAGCGCGGGCGCCAGTGCGAGCCGGTAGTAGCCGACGGGATCGTCGGCGTGGACCAGGCGTCGCCCGAGCTCGATGTAGAATGCACGCACGGGCGCCTCTTCTTCCGGGGCCCGGACCCGCCGGGGCATGTTGGCGTACCACCAGGCGGTCTCGATGCGCAGCACGCGGTTCCGGCCGAGAGTGGCCAGGGCGCGCCAGAAGCCTTCCTCCACCGCGGGCAGCTCGGCGTCGCTCTCGGCGGCGGCTCGGATCGCGCGGTGGTCCTCCCGGGTGACGAGCCGTCCGGCGCGCTCCACCAGGGCCAGGCCCTGCAGATACTGCTTCTCGAAGATCTCCGCGGCGAGCGCGGGATCGTCCGGGCAGAAGCGATAGAGCAGCACCAGCGCCCGGACGTCGGTGATCTCGGCGAAGGGACGTATCAGGGTCTTGCCGCCCTGGCGCACCTCGAGGAGCCCCATGTCGGAGAGCCGGTGCACCGCCTGCCGGGCGATGATGCGCGAGACACCGAACTCCTCGGCCAGGATGCGCTCCGGCGGGAGCGCCGCGCCTTCCGCGAGCTCGCCGCGGACGATGCGTCGCGCCAGCTCCTCGAATACGTGATCGGCGGCGTGCAGCCGCGGCACCTTGGGAAATGCGGTCATAGGGTCTTCAGGTACTCGAGGACCGCGCGGCGCGTGCCCTCGTCGAGGTTCGAGAGGAAGGTGTGGCCCTGCACGCCGTAGCCGGGCGTGTTTGCATCATACACGTAGTGGCCGGCGGCGAGCTTCTCGCCCGGGGCCTCCGCGTGCCAAGGCGTGCCCATGCGCGCGAGATCGTACGGCCCATCGGCCTCCACCACGAAGCGCCGCGGGCGCTCGGCTTCCGGCATGGCCATCACCGCGAGGCTCGGCCACTGACCGGCGTGCCCCAGAAGGCCGCGGGCCCAGACCCCGATGAGCACCGGCGGCACGTATCCGCCGGTGGGGACCACCTCGGCGATGCCCTTGGTGAGCGGCACGGCGTTGGCGGCGTCGGCGAACGCCTTGGTGACGGCGTTGGCGCGCGTGGGATCGGTGCCCACCACGGCCAGGGGAATCACTCGCTCCTTGAAGGCCACCCGCCGTTCGCCGTCGGGTCCCAGATAGGTTCCGTGGCACCCGGCGCACTTGCTCTCGAAGGCGCTCTCGCCGCGCTGCGCCAGCGGGCGATCGATGGTGCCGGGGTAGGGGAGCTGCCGGGAGAACTGCCGCAGGTAGAGATAGAGACTGGTGGCGAGGTGCCGATGCGAGTCGTACCAGGCGGGGCGCGCGCCGAAGGCGAAGTCCGCTTCGCCGGCCAGGGCGGTGGGCGCGCCGATGCCAGAGCCGTCGTAGCTGAAGGTGTCGCGGTACGGAAAGCCGACGATGTCCGGAACCTTGGCGTAGCCCGGGCGGCCGATGGCGCCGACGTGGGCGCCGTACGCCTTGAGCGCCAGCGCGAAGCTCTCGATGGTGGCGACGCGTCCGGGGATCGCGCCCTTGGCCAGCATCTCGGCGTCCTTCTGCCTTGCTGCGGCTTTGAGGTGGAACACCTTCTCGGACGTATCGAGGATGGGGCTCCGCATCTCGAGCGGCCACAGCAGGTTGTGCTTGTCGGCCTCTTCGCTGCACAGCGGCGCCATGCGGCTCGCCGAGAAGCTGGCGCCGATGCGCATGAGGGCCGCGTCGTAGGCGTGCATGCGCACGCGCTTGTTGCCGAGGCCCACCACGATGCGCCGCTCGTTCGGCAGGCGCAGCTCCTCGGCGTGGCAGGCGGTGCAGTTCATCACCACGAACGACACGCGGGTCAACGGATCGTGCGTCAGGTGAAAGCCCACCGGCAGCGCGCTATCGGGATCTGCCGGGTCTGCCTTCTCGGGCTTGAGGAAGCCGAACTTCACGCGGAAGCCCTCCACGTCGCCGCCCAGCTCCTCCGGGTACGCGCGAAGAAGCGCGAGCCACAGCGGATACGCGATGCCCGCGCCGTAGGGGTCGCCCATGCCATTCTTCGCGAAGGTCTTCGCCCCGGCTGCGGCGGAGAGCGGCGCCGGATCGTACTCCATGGGCGAAGGCATCCACTCGCCCTGCACGCGATGCGCGGTGGGAGTTCCGTTAAAGGAGATCACCGGCGCACACTCCGCCACCAAG
>JABFRG010000423.1 GCA_013141295.1 Polyangiaceae bacterium | reverse complement strand
GGCGCGGTGGGTGCCGGCGACGAGGCCGACGAAGAAGGCAGACCGGAGGCGGAGCTGCCCGCGGTGCCGCGCGAGCAGGCATAGGCGCCCGCGCCGATGACCGCGGAGGCGCCGCAGAGCAGGAGCAAATTACGGAAGGTCGTGTACTTCAAGGGAGGGCTCCTTCTGAGGCATCATGCGCCGGCCGATGGGGACGGTACAGTTGCAGGTTGCATACAAACAGGGCTTGGGGCCGTCTTCCAGGCGGAACGTCTCGTCGAGAAAGTTCCCCATACGCTCGAGCCGGTAACGCCTTGCAGGGTAGCAGCGATAGGCCATGCCTTCGTCGTCGAGGATGAAGTAGCGGGCGCCGGCCCAGCAGGGCAGCCCGCGGTAGCGATGCACGATCTGCTGGGTGAGATTGTGGCCCCCGAGGGCGAGCAGCGCCGCTTCCTCTTCCGGGGTGTAGGCGATGACGTCGCGATCCTGCTTCTCCGGCTGCACCTTGAAGACGAGCCCTTTCGCCTCGAAGCGCTCCCGGAGCGCCGGGAGCCGCGGCAAGAGCGGACGCGTGGCCACCGCGGTGACGCAGAACGAGGGGCGCGGGAGCGACGGGTCGACGTGGCGTTCGCCCATGCCTTGCTGCGTGGCCCGCGCCTTGTCGATGAAGGCCGCGAGCGCCGCTTCGTCGTCCACGTACTCGAGGTGCAAGCTGGCGGAGAAGATGCCCACGCGGCCTTGCGCCGCGTCGAGGAACGCTACGATGCGCTCGAGCTTCGACGAGAAGTTGGTGACGATGGAGATGCGATGCCCGAGGTCGGCCAGGCCCCGCACCAGCTCCAGCAACGTGGGATGCACGAAGGGCTCACCGCCGGAGAGCTTCACCTCCCACCGGCCGCTCGCATCACGCAACCGGCCGAAGGCCGCGAGAAAACGCGGGGTGTCCTTGGCCCATCGGCCGCGGTCTTCCTTGAAGCGCTGGGTGCAGTACGAGCAGCGGTAGTTGCACGCGGTGTTCACGTTGAAGCTCACCACGCCTTCGTCCGGGCGCGGCGTCGGAGCGGCGATCATTCGACCTCCTCTGCCATCGCGGGCACGTCGACGCCCTCGATCATCCCGCGGTTGGCGGGAACGGTGCAGGGGCAGATATCGAAGGAGCAGGGCAGCGGCCCGGGCGCGAGCGCGAAGTTGCCGGCGAAGACGTTGCCCAGGTAGCCCTGCCCCACGCGACGCGCGCTCCGGCACGCGTAGCCGTCGCCCCGCTGGGTGAGCACGAAGTACTTGGCGCCGGCGTGACACAGAAGGCCCTTGTAGCTGGGTGCCATGTTCGCCTGCCGCGGCGACGGCCGATCGCCCACCAGCCGCAGCACCCGGCGCGCGTCGGGTGGGTCGTAGTCGACGACCCCCTTGCCCACCTTCATGATCTGCGGAAAGAGGCGCAGATCGTGGCGCGCCAGCACCTCGCGCGCGGCCTCCACGCCGTCGAGGCGCCCCGGCACCACCACGCTGTTCACCACGAAGGTCGCCGCCGGATCGATGCGATCGCGGAAGCGCGCGGCCTTCTCGGCGAAGGCCTCCACGCTCGTGTGCTCGAGGTGCAGGCTGGCGCTCACCACACCGAGACGCCCGCGGGTGAGCTGGGCGAAGCGATCGAGCGCTTCGTCGCTCGCCGAGAGATTGGTGAGCACGCTCAGCGTGTGCGGCGTATCGGCCACCAGCCCCGGGACGATGCGACCGAGAAACGCGCCGAAGGCGAAGGGCTCCCCGCCGGTCATCTTCACTTCCCACTTGCCCGGCAGCGTGGGGAAGAACGCGAGAAACGCGTCGACCTCGGACTCCGAGGGAAAGCCCACGCGGGTCGGCTTCTTCTGGATGCAATACGAGCAGTCGTAGTTGCACACGCCGCACACCTGCCACTCACAGGTGGGCCTGGGCACCCGGGCCGAGGTGGTCATCGGCCGATCACCCGCAGATAGGCCTCGCGCCCCAGCTCCTTCTCCATGCGCGCGCCGAGCTTGGCGTTCTGGTTCACCTTGCCGCACTGCCGGCAGCTCTCGAAGTAGCGGCCCTCGCGCATGCGCTCGCGGAGCGCCGCCCAGGCCTCGCCGCGCCACAGGCTCGTAAAAGATGCATGTTGCAAGCTTCCGACGACCACCTCGGTGTTGCAGCAGTAGAGCACCGTGCCGTCCACCAGGATGCGCGCGTAGTAGTGCCCCATGAAGCAGCCGATCTGCGCGATGTCGGCGGTGGCCAGCGAATCCCCTTCTTCGCCCGCACGCAGCTGTCCTTCGAAGACGTCGAGGTTGGTGACGACGCCCAGCTCCGCCGCGCGGGCGCGCGCCTTGGCGACGCCGGAAGCGAGGAGGCCGCTGCGCTGTTCGGGGGTGATCTGCGCGGCCTCGGTGCCGCCGCCCAGGCTGGCCAGCTTGAAGTTCACCTGCTTGGCCTCGTACTTCGCGGCGAGCTCGCACATCTCCGTGAGCTCGTGGGCGTTGGTCTTGGCCACCACCTGCACGTGCTTGTAGCGGCGACCACGGGCGCGAAAGAGCGCCAGCATGGCGTGGAGCTTCTCCCACTCGGCCGCACGGAAGCTGGGGTGGAACGCCAGGTACGATTCGAGGCTCGCGCCGTGGATCCCGATGAGCAGCTCGTCGACCCCCAACTCGACGATGCGCTCGGCATCGGCGGGGATGAGGTTGGTGATGATGGTGCAGTGGAGCCCGCGGACCTTCACGTCCTCGATGAACCCGTAAATGTCCGGGTGGGTCACCGGATCGCCCATGCCCGAGAGGATGACCGCGCGGTGGCCGCCGAGAACTTGGAGATCGCCGAGCACCGCCGCCACGCTATCGCGGGTGACGCGCTTGCGCTTCCAGGCGCTGGGTTTCTGGCGTTCGAGGGTGAGCAGCGGCGAGTGATCCCAGCAGGTGATGCAGTTGGTGTTGCAGCTGTTGGTGAGGTCGAAATGGACCGTCTCCGGGCCGAGCTCCAGGCGGCCTTCGGCGATGTGGCGCAGACGTCCGTCGTTCTTCACGGCGCCTCTTCGGTTTCGCGCGGGGCCGAAGGTTCCGCTCGCGGAGATCCGGCGAGCTCCGCGAGACCGTCGTACAGATCGCGTCGGCGCGAACCGAGGGACTCCAGGCGCCC
>JABFRG010000885.1 GCA_013141295.1 Polyangiaceae bacterium | reverse complement strand
TGACGAAACGACCACGCCAGCGCGCCCACCAGCGGCAGCCCGCGGTCGCGGGGATCGTAGACGTCGGCGAGGAGCCGGAGCGACGCGCCGAGATCGCGGCGGCCGATGGCGTCCACCAGCGACCAGGTGTCTTCCATGCGCACCCGGGCCACGCATTCTCGCACCGCAGATTCGTCGATGGGGGCGCCGGCGCCGGCATAGAGCGAGAGGCGCTCGATGGCGTCGTTGACGGTCGCGAGATCCGGGCCCACCAGGCGGGCGATGCTCTCGGCGACCTCGAGGGTCATGGGGTTGCCGCGGCTCTCCGCGGCGCCCTCGACCCAAGCCACCAGCTCGGCGTCGCCGAGCACTGCGCAGTCCACGAGGAAGTCCTTCTTCTTCGCGGTGGCGATGAGCTTGCGCCGGCCGTCGACCTTGTCGCCCACCAGCACGAGGCAGGTGGACGGCACCGGATTCTCGGCGTAGGCCGCCAGCTTGTCGTAGGGAGAGCCGTCGGCGCTGGCGGATTCCCAGCGCTCGATGCTGCGCACCATGATGAAGCGACGGGCGGCCATCATGGGCACGGTGCGTGCGGCCGAGAGGACGCGATCGACGTCGTTCTCGCCGGCGGTGAAGCGGTCTTCGTTGAAGGCCGGCGGACCGTTGCCCAAGGCCGCCGCGCGAATCTCCGCCACCAAGCGGTCACGCAAAAACCGCTCTTCGCCAGCGATGACGTAGAGCGGTAGGAGCTCGCCCTTGCGGGCGAGCGCAGCTGCCTTTTCGGGGTTCAAGCCGCCTTGCGGCGGCGCGCGACGAGGACCGCCGCGGCGAGACCGAGGCCCACCAGCACCACCGGGGTGGGAATCGACGACGAGCCCGGGACGTCGCAGCCGCAGCCGCTCTTGGGCTTCACGTTGATGTCCTCCTCGGCGGTGTGATTGTAGGCATCCTTGGGGATGAAGGCCTCGCCGCTGCCCACCGGGGCCACGTCGCCGCCGCCGTTGGCCGGGGCCACGTCGTCACCACCGCCACCTGCGGTCTTCGCGCCGCCATCGACGCCGTCGATCTTCTTGATCTTCGGGTCCTTGGCGTTGAAGGCGATGGTGCGCCGGTCGACGACCTCGTTGTCGCCCTTGAGGATGATGGTCTGCGGCGCGCCGATGTCGGTGCCGTCGACGGTGCGGATCTGCACCTTGTACTCGCCGGCCTCGTAGCCGCGCTGGCGAGTGAGACCGAAGTCGAATCGGGTGCCCTTGAAGATCTTGCCGCTGCCGTCGGCGAAGTCCACGTCGAGGCTCTCGATGGAGGGGTTCTGGCCGCTGAGCGCGGTGCGGGTGGTGACCGGCTCGCTCTTGCCGTCCACCAGGGAGCGCTCGTACACCATGGTTTTGGTGAAGAGGAACTTGAGGGGCAAGTGGGCGGTGGGCGGAGCCTTGGTGAGCTGGATCGTCACGAAGAGACGCCAGGCGCCGGAGATCTCGTTCACTTCGGTGCTGTTGAACTTCACGCTGCCGCCGGCGGCGGACGCTTCCGGAGCGACCACGAGCGCGGCGAGGAAGATTGCAACCAGCCACACCGTACGAGCCAGGGTACGAAGCAGGCGATCCGCGTTCTGCGGCCTTGTTTGCGAAGAGACCATGCGCGAACCGTAGCCCGGAACGGCGCGGCGTCGCAAGCCGCGGACGAGCGGAAAAAGCGGGAAAAGACGGGGCGATGCGCAAATGGCAATGATCCGAAGAGCGGTACTGGAAGATGGGACTGGGGGCGGAATGCCCACCGGCCCCGTCGACGGTACCGTGCGGATGCCAGCGCTCGACGACGTGCCCATCGGCAACATCAGCGGGGTCATTCGCGCCTGCGTACCTGCGCCCACACCCGCCGCGGCGCACGTGGGGGCGGCGAGCGAGCCCACACTCATGGGGCTCTCTCCACTCACGCCAGACGGCGTACTTTCCGCGGCAAACATTGACACTTCGCGGGCTTCGCGGCAGAATTTCCGAACCCCGGAGGGTGATCAGGCACTTTTCTTGTCTGCATCGAAACCGTTTTCCGCCATGGCCGAGCACCCCAGTAACGCTGCAATGCATGCAGTGCCGGCCGCCGGAGCGGCGCCTGAACAAGGCCCCGATCCGCTCATCGGGAAGCTCATCGGCGATCGCTTTCGTGTCGTGTCGCTCATCGCCCGCGGTGGCATGGGGCGCGTCTACAAGGCGGAGCAAGCGCCGCTCGGTCGCATCTGCGCCATCAAGGTGGTGAACGCCGGCTTCGGCGCCGTCGACCCGGAGTTTCATCGGCGATTCTTCCTCGAGGCGAGCATCTCGTCGAAGCTGACCCACCCGAACACCGTGACGGTGTTCGACTACGGCCGAACCGACGACGACATTTACTACATGGCCATGGAGCTCCTCGAGGGGCGCACCATGCACCGGGCCCTGCGCGAGGACGGCAAGTTCACCGAAGACCGCGTGCTCCACATCGCCCGGCAGATCTGCCGCTCCCTGCGCGAAGCCCACGGCCACAACGTCATCCACCGCGACCTGAAGCCGGCCAACGTGTTCCTCGTCACCCACGGCGACGAGAAGGACTTCGTGAAGGTCCTCGACTTCGGGCTCGTGAAGAACGTCGACGAGCGACCCGAGGAGCAGCTCACCCAGACCGGCCTCTTCATGGGCTCGCCCAAGTACATGGCGCCGGAGCAGATCGAAGGCCACAAGGTCGACGGCCGCACCGACATCTACTCGCTCGGCGTGATGATGTACGAGATGCTCACGGGCCGGGTTCCGTTCGAGCGCGCCAGCAGCGTCAACACCCTCATGGCGCACGTCCACGAGGCGGTGCCGCCGCTTCGGGTCACCAATCCCACGGTCGACGTCTCCAGCGCCTTCGAGGCGCTCATCATGCGCTGCATGGCCAAGCAGCCGGACGAGCGCTTCGCGTCCATGGACGACCTGCTCAACCACCTGAAGAACATCGACGGCCTCGGGGGCAGCGGGCCGTACGAGTCGCGGAGCTCCTGGCGCGCTCGATCGCCGAGCCGCCACCCGTCGGCCTCCGACGCGCACGCCATCTCGAGCGTGCACCTCCGCAACGACACCCAGGCGCTCACGCCGGTCAACGCCGGCAACGCGGGCATGGGCGGCGTCAGTGGCTGCGCCATGCC
>JABFRG010000417.1 GCA_013141295.1 Polyangiaceae bacterium | reverse complement strand
ACTGGTAGACCATGCCGATCTTCCGGCGCACGCGATTGAGCTCGCGGTCGGAGAGGCCGGCGATGTTCTCGCCGTCGATGAAGATGGCCCCGGAGGTGGGCCGCTCCAGCGCCACGATCATGCGCAGCAGGGTGGTCTTCCCGGCGCCGGATCCGCCGATGATGACCGTGGTCTCGTTCCGCTTGGCGACGAAGTCGATGCCCTTGATGACCTCGCGATCGCCGAAGGACTTGCGGACGTCCCGCAGGACCACCGCCTCGTCTTCGGCGGGCTTTGCCTCCGCACCCGAAACTTCGGGTTTTTTCCCGAACATGCGCCGGAGTGTACGTCCGCCGCGTGGCTTCCGTCGACTCCTGTCTTCGTGTATGCAGTGAAGCCATGACGCGCGAAGAGTTCGACGAGGTTCTCAAGGCCTTCCAGATCAAGTCCGACGGCGACGGCCTCTTCGTCGCTCCCAAGGAGAGCACGGTGACCCTGCACGCGGCCCACGGCGGCGGCGGCATGAGCGTGACCCGGGTGGAGGCGATTCGCATCTCCGGCGGTCTCCTCTTCGCACGGACCACCAAGAAAGAGACCTTCGCCATCGGCATCGCCAGCGTCTATGCCCTGGGCATCGACGGCGGCAACGCCGAGTCCGCGCGCAAGCCTGCCGGCTTCGGCTGAGCCATCCGCCGGTGGGCGCCCTCTGGCTTCGCGTGACCGCGGCCTTGGTCGCGCTATGGCCCCGGGCAGTGGCCCTGGCCTGGGGCCGGGTCCTGGGCTTCATCGCCGGGTCGGTGCTGCGGATCCGCCGGCGTCACGTGGATGAGGCCATGCGCATCGCCGGTGTGCACGGTGCTGCGGCGCCGCGCATGTACCGCAACCTGGGCTACTCCCTGGCGGAGCTGTTCTGGTTCGCCGGGCGTCGTCGCGACGTGGCCGAGCACGCGGTCTTCCGGGAGGGAGACGAGGCGAAGCTGCGCGCGCTGCTGGCCGAAGGCCCGGTGGTCTTTGCGGGCGCGCACACCGGCAACTGGGAGCTGGCTTCGTTTCGGCTGGCCCAGGAAGCGCCGCTCGCGGTTCTGGCCAAGGCGCAGCACTGGGCTGCCGGCAACGGCTTCATCGATGGGCTGCGCGCCTCCTACGGCGTGCAGGTTCTGCGGAGCCTCGACGCGGCCGCGGCCGCGGTGCGCGGAGGTCGCAGCGTGGTCCTGGTGACGGATCAGGTGCCCGCGCGCACGCGCGACGGCGATCTCGTGCCCTTTCTCGGTCGTCCCGCGCGCGTCGACCGGAGCCCCGCGGCGCTGGCGGCGCGTCTGCGAAAGCCCCTGGTGGTGGTGGCAGCCCGGCGCGAAGGTCCTCGGCAGATCGTCCACGTGCTGGCGGTCCTCGAGCCGCGGGGCGCTGCGGGGGTGGTGGCCGCTACCCGCGAGGCGACGCGGCTCCTCGGCGCGTTCGTGCTGAGCCACCCGGAGTCGTGGATGTGGCTGCACCGGCGCTGGAAGGACGCACCGGCTCCGGCGCACGCAGGGAGTTCGCTTGTCGTTTCCCAGGCGAGTCGCTAAACCAGATGCCCATGGACGACGCCTTCGAGCTTGCGGGAAAGCGCTACCAGAGCCGTCTCATCGTCGGCACCGGCAAGTACAAGAGCACCGAGGAAACGGAGGCGGCCATCGACGCCTCGGGCGCCGAGATCATCACCGTGGCGCTCCGCCGGGTGGACCTCGCGGATCGCTCCCAGGGCTCCCTCATGGGTCTTCTGCAGCGGCGCGCGGGCGCCGAGACCGGCCGCTGGACGCTGCTCCCCAACACCGCCGGTTGCTACACCGCCGACGAGGCCATTCGCACGCTCCGGCTGGCCCGGGAGCTGGGCATCGCCGACATCGTCAAGCTCGAGGTCATCGGCGACAAGCAGACGCTCTACCCGGACAACGAGGAGACGCTGGCGGCGGCCAAGGTGCTCGTCAAGGAGGGCTTCGTGGTGCTCCCGTATTGCATCGACGATCCGGTGGTGTGCCTGAAGCTCCAGGACGCCGGATGCGCCGCGGTGATGCCCCTGGCGGCGCCCATCGGGAGCGGCCTCGGCATTCGCAACGCGCACAACCTCAGCATCATCCTCGAGCAGGCGCGGGTTCCGGTCATCGTCGACGCCGGCGTCGGCACCGCCAGCGATGCCGCGGTGGCCATGGAGCTCGGGTGCCAGGGCGTGCTCATGAACACCGCCATCGCTCACGCGAAGAACCCGGTGCTCATGGCCGCAGCCATGCGCGACGGCGTGCACGCCGGCCGTGCGGCGTTCCTCGCGGGCCGCATGCCCAAGAGCCGCTACGCCAACGCATCGAGCCCTGCAGCAGGGCTCATCGAATGATCCGCGCGGCGATCCTGGTCTCGTTTCTCCTGGGCATCGCGCCGTTCCAGTGCGGCAGCAGCCGCGATCCGGAGCTGCGCCGAGAAGACACCGCGGGCGACGCGCTGTACGGCCTGGCGGAGCGCTTCAGGCAAGAGAAGAACGAGCCGGCCCGGCGGGCGACGTTGAAGTACCTGGTGGACCGCTACCCGTCGAACCGCTACGCGCCCATCGCCCGGGAAGAGCTGGGCGCGGACAGCGCGCCCGCACCCAGCGTCGCTGCGACCGTCGCTCCTTGATCCGGCTCCTGGCCATCACCGATCCGCGCTATCCGCCGGAGGGGATGCTGGGCGCGGTGGAGATCATGGCGCGGGCGCTGGGGCCGGCCTTCGCGGTGCAGCTGCGCGGCTTTGCCCAGGCGGATGAGGACTTCGCGGTGCGGCTTCGGCAGGCGACCGGTGCCCACGGCAGCGCGCTCTTCGTGAATCGCGACCGCGCGCTCGCGCTCCGGGTGGGCGCCGACGGGTTGCACGGCGCGCCACACCAGCTCACCTCGGAATTTTGCTTGCGCAGTACACCTATTCACGGCGACCGCGAGCTTCCGGCGGCGCTCTCCCGGGGCGCCACGCACCTTCTGGTGAGCCCCATCTTCGACACCCCGGGGAAGGGGCCGGCGCGGGGCGTCGAGGCGCTCGCCGCGGCCTTGCGCACGGGCGCAGCGGTGCTGGCGCTGGGCGGCGTGGACGCAGGTTCGGCGGCGGTTGCCTTTGCCGCCGGGGCCCACGGGGTCGCCGCGATTCGAGCGGCCTGGGAG
>JABFRG010001161.1 GCA_013141295.1 Polyangiaceae bacterium | reverse complement strand
GTAGGAGGCCGCATCGGTGGCTCCGTGGGCGATGGCGGAAGCCGCGCCGCTCGCGCCTTGCGCAATCGCCGAGGCGGCGTCGCTGGCGCCGTGGGCCACGGTGGAGGCCGCACCGCTCGCGCCCTGGGCGATACCGGAGGCGGCTTCGCCGACCTTGTGGGCCACCTGAGACGCGCCTTCGGCGGTGGTCGAAGCGACGCGACCCGCGAGATCCCGCGCGTCGTGCGCGACGTGCGCCACCGCGGAGGTCGCCTTGTCGAGCCCGCCGCTCGCGGCCCGGGCTGCGTCGGCGATCATGCTGCCGCCGGAGGCCGATTCGGCATCCCGGCCGCCGCCGCTACCCTCGTATCCGAACTGGCCGAAGGCCTCGCTGCGTCGACCGTTGGGAGCGGTGCCGCGCTTGCGATCGGCCGCGTCGCGACTGCGGCTCATCAGGAGCCACACCAGCCCTGCGCCCATCACCGCAGCGGGAAGGGGGTTGTTGCGAATCGTGTCGATCAGGGTGTCTTTCGTTTCGTTCATTTTGTCTCCTACATCGGTTGCCAGGTCTTCGACTTTGCCGAGCGTCGCCGCTCGTACGTTCTTCTTCGCGCCTTCGTAGGCGTCCTTGATCTCGTCTTTCACCGATTCCTTGGCTTCGACGAGGCCGCGTTTGATCTTGATCTCCGCTTCGTTCATCTCCCCACGGCTGTAGCCTTGGGCGACCACCAGCTCCTCTTTGACGAGTGCCTTGGCCTCAGCCAGCTCCTCTTTGACGAGCGCTTTCACCCGACCTTCGAGATGCTCGAGCTCCGCGCCCACCTTCTGGTGAAGCTCGGACGGATTCAGCTTTTGCTCCAGCGCTGCGAGGGTGGTCGACATGCTGGCGCGGGTTTCGGCAATGCCTTGTTCCAGGCGATCCGTCTCGTCCCCGCCGATATCTGCTTTTCGTTTTGCGAGTGCTTGCGTCATTGTATTTCACCTTTCACCCAGTCCACGTCGCCCTTGAGCGTTGCGATGGTGCGCATGGGTAGCGGCTGCATCCGTGCGAATGCGGCCAGCCCTTTGGTTGCCAAAGCCACCCCCGCTCCGCCGACGATCGCTCCCACCACGAGCGATGAAGCCCATAGCGGAAGCCACGTCTGCAGGCCGAAGATGGCCGCGAACATGAATGCCAGCAGCGAGGCCAGTGCGAGCGCACCGCCCACGGCGACGAGCGCGGCGTTTCGCGCCGCCGCCTTGGCCTTCAGCGTCATCTCCGCCGACGCAAGCTGTACCTCTTGCCTCACGAGCGTACTGGTGTCGCGCGCCAGGTTGCCGAGTAGCGCGCCGATCGAGGGCTCCTTCGACGCCGCGGCCGCCGTGGCGTTCGCGCGCGTCGCCATCATACGCTACCGCGCCGGTTCGAGGCGCGGCCACCGCCAGGCTGCGTGTTGCGCTCGCTCGGCCTCGACCAATCTCCTTGGCCGGTAGAGCCCTTGGACATGCTGCCGCCACCCGAGGTGGTCCCGGCCGTCGCCGGTCGCGAGCTCTTCAAAAAACGGCCGCCGATGAGGCCCGCCACGAATGCGCCCCCGAGAAACAGCGCCGGCTCCCGCCGGGCGAAGCCCTCGAGGTCGCGCACGATCTGACCGAAGTTGCGGTCCTGAAGGTACTCCGATGCGGCCTCTACCTTGTCGGCGGCAACGTCGACGTAGTCGGTAATGAAGGCGTTTTCGTCCTTCGAGCGAAGGTGCTCACCGGTATGACGGAGCGCTTCGGCGACCGTCTCCAGGCTCTCGGCGGCCCGGTCTTTTCCGCCGGTGAGCTGGCTCTCGGCGCTCTTCTTGAGCTGGCCCGCGACACCGGTGGCGAGCCCCTTCACCCCTTCGGCCACCTCGCCGGCGCCATCCTTGACGGTACGGGTGAGCGCCAAGACGGCCTCGTCGCCACCGGCAACGGCGTTCCCTTCTCCCGCGCCATGGGTGATCCCGCTCCCTTGGACGGCCTTGCTCTGGCCGCCGGTGCTGGCGCCCGCATTCCCCTGCGTTGCCGAGGCACTACCCGGAGAGGGCTTGGTATCGTTCCCTCCGTTGGCGTCTCCCTGCTTGTTGTTCGACGACGGGTTGTTCTGATTGTGATTCTGATTCATGGCGCCCTTTCACGAGGCGAGCTGTGGCTCGCGTTCTCACGAGTCGGGGGACCAGAGCACGTTCCGTGCCTCCATCGCGGGGTGGGGCCCGGCGCGCATTCTGCGCCGTTTCTGGAGCATGGCGAATGCCCTGCACGTCTCGCGGGCTCCGCGGCGATGAGGTGCTTTGTCCCATCGCGAGCGCCCACGGGGTGGAAGTGCAGGACAGGCCGCTTTGCACGCCGTTCGTGGCGGACGCGGAGATCCGGAATGGTTCGGGTGTCGGGTGTCGGGTTCGGGGCTTGGGGCAGAAGGCGAGCGGGGCAGTGCAGCTCCGCGGCCTGGTGAGGCCTTCGGGGCCCCGCCTACTTCGTCCAGCTACCTGGCTCTCGGCGACCGTCGAAGATGGCGAGAACTTCGACGTCACCATGAACCGGCACGTACACCACGCTCTGGGGAAACTTCCGCAGCGGCGCCGCGCGAATGTCTGGGGGCTCCAAGATCGGGTACCCCAATGGGGACGCGTCTACCGTCGCAAGCACGGCGAGCAGCGCGGCCTCGAAGCGCTCTGCGCGGCCCGGATAGCTTCCACGGTACCAGCCGAGGATCCGAGCAACATCGGACACAGCCTCAGGACGAAAACGAATCACTTCGAGAAGTGGGCTTCTCGCAGGTCCTCGAGCGAGACGCCCGGGGCGCCGGATCGAGCGTCGGCCGCGCGCCGCCGGATCTCGTCCATGTCGCTCGGACCGAGCACCCCCGGAACGCCTTCGTCGAGAGACTCCACGAGCTTCGCGGCCAGCTCCGCGCGTTCGGCGAGCGGCAGCGCGAGTGCTTCGGCAAGAACGCGGGCGGCTGACATGCTTGGAAGTCTACCACGGGGGGCCGCCATCGCCATCTTCGGGCGCGGCCGCCGTTCGTGGCGGACGCGGAGAACCGGATGGTTCGGGTGTCGGGTTCGGGTTCGGGGCTTGGGCCAGAAGGGCAGAAGGGCAGAAGGGCAGAAGGGCAGAAGGGCAGAAGGGCAGAAGGGCGGAAGCGCCGTCCTGCAC
>JABFRG010000361.1 GCA_013141295.1 Polyangiaceae bacterium | reverse complement strand
GCCGCCGTTCACGGCCCCATCGGCGGCAGTACCGCCGTCACCCCCCGTCCCATTGAGCATGACGGGCGGGTGCTGGTCGTCCGAGCACGCAACCACGATGAGCGCAGGGACCGCGCCGGCAAAGGCGAGGGCCATGAAGATACGGGGGGTAAGCATACCCTGAGACTACCGCGCGAAGCTCTGCCGCGCAGTCGCTTTGGGTGCCTTTTCCAGGCGTTTTGTGGCCCTTTGTGCGCGGTAGGCAAGCCACATGAAGGGCAGCGCGAGGAGATCGGAGGGGTCGGTGACGGCACTGAAGCGGTGCGTGGGGACGAGATGCGAGAGCAGCGCGAGGTGGGCGTGCGTGGCGGGGGCGTACGTCTTCACGAGCACGAAGTAGGTCGCAGCGAGGAGGCACGCGAAGGTGGCGTGCGGCGCGAGGGGACGGCGCAGCAGCGCTTGCGTCCACTCGATGGCGGCGGCGATGACCAGGGGCAAGAGGATGCAGAGGCCGACGTCCGAGAGCTTGCCGCTGAGGAAGCCCGGGTGCTGGCGCTTGAGCCAAAGATCGTTGCCGACGATGAGCGCGATGCTGCCGAGGGCCAGCGGCGAGAGGAGCACGCGGCCTGGTGTCTCGCGGAGCATCACAGCGTTCTCGTCATGCGCTGGAGCTCGTGAACGATGACCTGATTGGTGAGCCACTCCACCGGCGCGCGATCGTCGGTGAGCACAGTGCGCTCGTCGGCCGGCACCTCCCAGCGGCGCAGCCGATCGAGGCGGCCCAGGTGGTCGATCTCCGCCTGGGGAATGCCCGCCGCAGCGAGGCCGCAGCCCTGCTCCAGCGGGTGATCGCTGGCGACGAGCATGCTGTTGGTGGTGCCCGAGACGTCGGTGCCGTACACCCGCGGGAACACCGTTTCGAGGGTGGCGGCCACCGCGTGCACCACGCCGAGCTCGCGGTTCTTGCGGCCCACGTTCATCATGAGCGCCGCGCCGGGATTCATGTGGCGCTCGATCTCCCGGAAGAACTCCTGGGTGGTGAGCTGGAACGGCACGTAGGGAAACTGAAACGCGTCGACCACCACCAGATCGTAGCGGCTCTTGTCGGCCAGGAGCTGCGTGCGGGCATCGCCCACGCGTACGTCGATCCGCGCCGGGACGTCGAAATAGGTGCGGGCTACATCGACCACGCCGGGGTCGAGCTCGATGGCCACCACCTCGGCGCCCGGCAGCCGTCGCGCGTAGTAGCTGGCGGAAGCGCCGCCGCCCAGCCCCACCACGAGGATGCGTGAGGGAGCCTTGGTGGGAAGCCCCACCGCGGATGCGTAGTGGCCCCACACGCCTTCGAGATACGGGCGGTGATCCTGGTACATGATGGTCTGCGTGGCGAAGCCCTCGTTGAGATAGAGCATCCGGCGATCGCCGCGGTCTTCCACGCGCAGGTAGTTGTAGGGCGTCTCGCGCTCGTGCACCGCGCTGCCGGAGCGCACCGCTTGCGAGGGCAAACCCAGCGCGGCACCCAGCACCAAGAGCACCGCCGCCGCCGCCGTGACCCACGCGCGCTTGGCCGGCGCCCCCTCGCGCTTGCGCAGGAGCACCCAGCCCGCGGCGCCGAGAACCAGCGCTGCCGCGCCGCACACGCGAAACGTGAAGTCGGTGCCAAGGCAGGGCACCAGCACGATGCCGCAGGCGAAGGTACCGGCGAGGCTCCCGATGGTGCCGTACGCGCCGAGCTTTCCGGCCACGGTGCCCACGTGCTCGACGTCGGTCGATGCATGTTGCACCAATGCCGGGCTTAGCATGCCCAGGAGCACCACCGGTGTGGCGATGGCCGCGAAGACCACCAGCGCGCCCAACACCAGGGGACCCATGGCGCCGCTCATGAACCAGCCCATGGTGCCGCGCATGATGGGGCGGGTGGCCGCAGGCAGCGCGAAGAGGAGCGCGCCAGCGACGGCCATGGCCAGGAACACCTTGGGCGCGAAGTCCTTGCGCTGCGAGAGCCTTCCACCCAGGTGCGCGCCGAGGGCCAGCGCGCCCAGCACGGTCCCGATGAGCGCCGACCACACCGGCGTGCTGGTGCCGAAGTACGGCGCCAGGAGACGCCCGGCGGCGACCTCGCTACCCATGACGCAGAAGCCGCCGCCGAAGGAAGCGAGCAGGAGGGCGCGCGGGATGGCTTTCATTTCGCGAGGGGCTTGAGGTGGATGTGGCAAGTGCCACGGCCGATGCCACCGTCGACCGAGAGCGCCGCATCACGACCCTCGGCGTAGTTGCAGGTGGCGGTCTGGTCGATGGCGTCGAGCGTGATCTTGCACTTGTCGTCGTTGGTCTCTTGACCCGGGAAGCGCATGACGACCGAGACGAAATCGCATTTGTCTTTGCCGGTCGTCTCGGGAAAGGCGCTCGCGGCCTTGATACCCGCGGCCTCGAGGTTCTTGGTGAGGTCCCCGCTGTTGGTGAGCGTCAGCCGCAGCGTGCCGGTGGGGTCCACGAGCGCCGGCGGGCAATCGGAGTCGTACGTCGCGGCGAAGCTCTTGTTGTTGTACCCATCGGGGCAGTCCGCAGAGTCGCCCACGAGCACTGCGGTGGAGCCCACCAGCGCTCCGAAGCTCATCACGGCGAGAGCCGGACGCAGGGCCCGGCGAGAAGGAAGAGAGATGCTCATGGCCGCCCTTCAGCAAGCTACGTGCCGGCCCAATAACCCGCATTTCGCGGCCCGCGCTCGCTCCCGCGCACCGATCCGCGTGTCATGGTCACCGCCAACGCCAAGCGCCGCAGAGCCTCCGGCCCCCCTCTCGCGAAGCCGCGAAGCGGGGGGTTCGGGGGAGGGAACGGCGCTCAATCCTTCGACGCTCTACGTTTCTTCGCCAGAAGCGACATATGCATATTGCACCAAATGCACAACACCGTTCCCTCCCCCTTGCCCCTCCCGTGAGCGGGAGGGGAGGAGAAGCGCGCCCCGCGAAGCGGGAGGGGACGAGAAGCGCGCCCCGCGAAGCGGGAGGGAGGAGAAGCGCGCCCCGCAAGCGGGAGGCGAACCCGCTCAGCGAGGTGCGGGCTTGCGGCGGCGGAGGACGAGAGCGGCGATGAGCAGGAGCGCGGAGGTGACGGGCGCGGTGTGCGGAGCCGTTGCACAGCCAGAGGAAGAGGGCGGCTCATCGGGC
>JABFRG010001253.1 GCA_013141295.1 Polyangiaceae bacterium | reverse complement strand
GTCGCGGCCATCGAACAGGACGAACAGGGTTCCGTCGGGAACCGGCAACGCGGCCAGCAGCGAGCTCCGGACGGCGCCACCGCGGCGGTCGGTGACCAGGGCGAGGGCCGATGCTGCCGTCGCAGGCAGCGCTACCAGCTCGCTGCCGTTCGACCACCGCAACGTGCCGTCCACCCGGGCCGCCACCTGCTTGCCGCGCCCGCCGAGGTGCGAGATGTGCTCCCCGGCGAATGTCGCTGCGGTCCCCTGCATCGCGCTCTCCACGTCGGCGCCCCGGCCCACGTGAATCTCGCCGCCGCCGTCCCGGGCCACCAGCCATGCCTCGCCGTCGTGGGTGACCGCCAACGCCGGGCCCAGGTCCTCCAGCGGACCGTTCCCCGCGACCTTGCCGCGATGGAGGCGCCCCTGTCCGAGCGCCGACAGATCGTCGCCGAAGACGACGACAGTCGAGAAGGCTTCGTCTGGCCGTCCGAGCTTCGTCAAGCGATCGCCTTCGAGGCGCCACAGGGTCCCGTCGGCCAGCACGGCGAAGGTGACGTTGCCGACCGCGGCCGCAAGGCTCACCACCGGCCCGGCGAACGAGAGGCTGCGCTCGGTGAGCCAGGCGCCCTCGCGAAACACCGCAGCGAGCACCGGCCCCGAGACGACTTCCCGGCGATCCCAGGCGCGATCGCTCCAGCGCCACTCGGCACGCTCCGGACGCAGGCGATCGAACAGGCTCGCGGGATCGAGCTCGCCCTCTTCGTCGGCATCGAGCGGCGGAAGCTCGCCCAGCGTCTCGTCGGCTTCGGCGGGGCCCTCGGCGCCCCCGTCGTCGGCCGTTTCCATCTCCGGGTCTAGCTCGTAAAGCCCTTCGATTCCGGGGCCTTCGCCCTCCGCCAGTAGCCCGACTTCTTCGAGGAGCGGGAGCACCCCGCCGGGATCCTCGTCCAGTCCCTCAGAGTCGTCGTCCAAGGATTGGTTTTCTTTGGCGTTTCGGCTGTTCTCGAGGAGCTCGTCGGGGATCCCCAGGTGATCGCTCTCGGCGTCGTCCCAGGGCTCGTCGTCGGGGGTCTCGAGGTCGGCTTCGGGCTCGCCTGCGGTGGGCTCCTCGTCGACATCGCCATCGGCGGGCGGCAGCTCCAGATCTTCGTCGGCCATCGACCCCTTGATAGCACGAAGGCTCGCGACGCGACGCGGCGGGCGGAATCTGCCACACGGGTGCGCTCTCCGGGACACGTCGATCAGGTGGCCGGCTCTCCGACCCGGGCGAAAAGCAGCGGCTCGCGGGCTGGCACGGCCGATGCTTGATGACCGGGTGGAGGGCGCATCATGTCCCCGAATTCGCACTTCTGGCTTCGCTTCGTAGCGGTTTTCCTCATCCTCGCCCTGTACCTCGTGCCCCGTGGCTGGCTGAAGCCCACCGGTTGGTTCGAGGCGGCCCCGGAAGCGCCCGTCGCCCATCGCTGAAGCCGCGGCCCGCGCGGGAATTCTGCGCGGCATTCGTGCGCCCGCTGGGCTCTGTGGGGTATGGTGCCCGGCCGGGCATGCACCTCCTCATCCTCTCTCGCAACGCGCAACTCTACTCCACGAGCCGGCTCGTCCTGGCGGCCCGATCGCGCGGGCACGAGGTGACGGTGGCGGATCCCTTGGACTTCCAGATCGTCATCTCCCGCGGCCGGCCATCGATGTACCTGGGCGACCGCCCGGTGCCCCACGCCGACCTGGTGGTGCCGCGCATCGGCGCATCGGTCACCAACTACGGCCTCGCGGTGGTGCGGCAGTTCGACATGATGGGCGTGCCGGTGCTGAACACCGCCGTGGCCATTGCCCGCTCCCGCGACAAGCTCCGGGCGATGCAGCTGCTCACCAAGAAGAACATCGACGTGCCCATCACCGTGTGCGCGAAGACGCCGGACTCGGTGGCCCTGGCCCTCGAGCTGGTGGGCGGATGCCCGGCCATCGTCAAGCTGCAGCAAGGGGCCCAGGGCATCGGCACCATGATCGCCGAGACGCCGCAAGCCGTGACGTCGTTGCTCGAGACCCTCTGGGCCATGGGCCAGGACATCATCCTCCAGGAGTACATCGCCGAGTCGAAGGGCAAGGACTACCGCGCCATCGTGGTGGGCGGGCGCGTGGTAGCAGCCATGCGACGCCAAGCTCGCGCCGGCGAGTTCCGCTCCAACTTGCACCGCGGCGGCGAAGGCCAGCGGGTGAAGATGGACAAGCGCTACACCCAGGCGGCCATCGTCGCGGTCCGCGAGATGGGCCTCGAGGTGGCCGGCGTCGACATGCTCGAGAGCAAGAACGGCCCCAAGATCCTGGAGATCAACAGCTCGCCGGGCCTCGAGGGCGTGGAGCGCACCAGCGGCGTCGACGTCGCCGGCAAGATCATCGACCACGCGGAGCGCTACGTCATCGCCAGGAAGAACAAGAAGAAGCGCCGGGTCGACCCGATCATCGACGCCGAGCGGCGCAACAGTCGCCTGCGCCCGGCTCCCCTCGCCGCCCGCGCCAACGGCGTGGCCTCGGTGCGCCGCCCGTGACCGTTCGCCTGGTCCGCGAGGGCGATCTGGCGATCCTCACCATCGCCCGCCCGGCAGTGAAGAACGCCCTCGACAGTGCCACCATGTTGGCGCTGCGCGCGCACCTCGAGGCCCTCGCACGCGACGAGGACCTGCGGGTGGCGATCCTCTCGGGCGAGGGCGACACGTTCGTGTCCGGCGGCGATCTTTCGGAGCTGCGGGAGCGCGCGAGCCGGTCCCACGCGGAAGAGCTGGCGGCCCAGGGCACCGCCGTGTGCGACGCCATCGCCGATCTCCCGGTGCCGGTCATCGCCGCGCTCGACGGCGCGGCCATCGGCGGCGGGGCGGAACTGGCGGTAGCCTGCGATCTCCGCGTGTTCGGCGCGAAGGGCACCATCGCGTTCAAGCACGTCCGCCTCGGCGTGACCACCGCGTGGGGAACACTCGGGCGCCTCCACACCCTCCTCGGTGCCCGCGCCGCGCGACTCCTCTACACCGGCGAGACGCTCGATGCCCAGGGGGCACTGGCGCTCGGCTTGGCCGACGCGGCCGCGGAGGTGGCCATGGTGGAAGCCCGGGCCATCGCCGCGAGCATCGCCCGGGCGGCGCCGGCGGCGATTCGCCAGACCAAGCTGAACCTCCTC
>JABFRG010000703.1 GCA_013141295.1 Polyangiaceae bacterium | reverse complement strand
GCCTGGCGTATCGTAGACACCGTGCCGGAGCCTCGACCATGACCCGACCGCGCAACCCCGGCGCCACCACCGCAGACGCCGCCGTGCGTCCGAAGCCCGACGACGCCCCGACCGATCCGGGCCCTCCGCCGGAGCACCGCGAGCATCCGTCGAGTGGGCGCGTCGCCACCGCGCGCACCGAGAGCCTTCCGCTCATCCCGTTCCGCTCGTTCGCCGCCGAAGTGCGGGTCCGCGAAGTGGAAGGCGGCGACACCACCCCCGGGCCCATCGATCTCCGTGGCCTGGCGCACCCCACCGCCGACGAGGTCGCGGCGCGGCAGCACGCCGACGCCCGGCCGCTCCCGAAGCCGGTCGACAACTACCACACCATCCCGGACGCCAAGGTTCTGCTCAACGTGACGCAGCCGCCTCCGCCGTCGTCCGGTCGTGGCACGCCGTCGCCCCCGCACTCCAGCACCGTGCCGATTCGCAGGCCCACCGAGCGGATGGCCGACGTGCCCGTGCAGCAGGTGCTCTTCCGGGAGCGCGAGCGCAACCAGCGCTACGTGCCCACGGGGCCGCGCCTGCGACCCCACGTTCCGGGCGCATCGTCGTCGTCGGGCGACGAGCCCTGGGTGCTCCGGCTGCTCTCGCTGCGGGGGCTCGTCGCGACCTTTCTGGTGGGCGCCGTGGTGGTCGTCGTGCTCTCGCTGTTCGTCGTGCGTCGCGCTTCGACGCCGGTAGCGGCCCCTCCCTCGGCCCCGGTGACGACTTCGGTGCCGGCTTCGTCGAGTACTTCGCCGGCACCCACGGCCACGGCTTCCGCTCCTGCGGCAACCGCGACCATCGCCGCGCCAAAGCCTGCACCGCTTCCCGCGAAGCCCGTGCACCCTACACCCAAGCGTTCCGCTCCCCCCATCGACTTCTGAGGGGACCGAGCGCAGACTCTGCGAATGCGCGCAGCGCGTGCGCCCGCGGTGATCCGTGCGTGCCCACGGCGACCTGCGTGGAACGAGGCGGCACGGTCGTTGCTGCGGGGAGCTCATGCACGCGTCGGATGCCTCGCCGGGCTCGGCTTCTTACCCGCTGAGCGGCTGGCGCAAGATCGCTACGGCACTGTGGGACGCTCCGAGCGATCCGCAGATTTACGGCGCCTTCGAGATGGACGCCACGGCCGTGCTCCGGCTCATCGACACCGCGCGGGCCCAGGGTCATCACCTTACGGCGACGCATCTGGTGGGCAAGGCCGTGGCGCGCGCGCTCGTGGCGGTGCCCGACCTCAACGTGCGGCTGGTCGGCGATCGCGCCTACCCGCGCCCCAGCGTCGACGTGTTCTTCATCACCTCGGTGGCCAAGGGGCGCGACCTCTCCGGGGTGAAGGTGACCGACATGCAGGAGAAGACCGCGTACGAGGTGGCCAAGGAGCTCTCGCTGCGGTCCACCCGCATGAAGGCGGGCAACGATCCCGACCTCGCGCGGGCCAAGCGCACCATGGAGGTGTTGCCCCGCCGCGCGCTGCGGGCCGCGCTCCGCTTCGGGGCGTGGTTCACCGGGGATCTCGGGCGCAGCTTGGCTCCCCTCGGCCTCGCCGCCAGCCCCTTCGGGAGTGCGATGGTGAGCAGCGTGGGCATGCTCGGCATTCCCATGGGCTTCTCGCCGCTGGCCTGGATGTACCGCGTTCCGCTGCTGGTCCTGGTGGGCGAGATCACCCCCAAGCCGACGGTCGTCGACGGACGGGTGGAGGTGCGGCCGACGCTCCCGATCACCGCCACCATCGACCATCGTTACGTGGATGGTGCGCAGATCGGCGAGGCGTTCCGGGCGTTTCGTGCCTACCTCGCGGACCCGGCGTCGTTCGAAGGCGACGCCTGAGGCCACGACCTCATACCGGCCGCGCGTGCCGAACCGACGCCTCGGGCTCCGTGCTCGGGTGCTCGATGCGCCGAAGGAAGAGTGCCAGCGCGAGCATCACGGTCCCGAACAGCAGCGCGTAGCCTGCCAGGAGCAACGTGAGCACCGCGATCGTGGCGCCGGGCCACGCGAACATGAGCGCCCCCAGGCCGAGCGAGGCCACACCGGCCGCGCCGAGCCACTTCGCCACCGGCAGACGCTGACGAAGCCGCGCCGCGAGACCCACCTCGAATGCGCCGGTGACGAGCGCCCACAGCGCCACCAAGCGCACCAGGGCCACCAGCGTCGCGCCGGTCCAGAGGACCGCGGCGAGACCCGCTGCCACGCCGACCACACCCTCGAACGCGAGCATCCAGGCGTGGCCCGGACGCCTTTGGTGGGTGGCGCCGGAGATGGCCAGGACGCCATCGGCCAAGGCATAGGTTCCGAACACCACCACCAGACTGGCGATGGTGACCGACGGCCAAACCAACGCTGCGAGGCCGAACGCGAGGGCGGCCAGTCCGCGGAACGCGACCGCACGCCAGCTGCGTATGAAGAATGTCTCCATGGCCGATGCTCGAGCATCGCGCGTTCCAACCGCGATCCGGCCTGCTTTCTCGCGCGGGCGCCGAGCTCTGCCGGCAACCCTTGCGGCGCGCGCAAGGAGCGCACGCGCGCTTCCCTGGCCTACCCCTTGCTTTGGAGGCACGCATGCGCGTGATGCGTCGATGGAGGAAGCTTGCCACTTCGTGCCTGGCCGCGGCGTTCCTTGCGCTCGGCTCGAACGATGCGGCGGCGCAGTGTGGCGCCAAGCGGAGCACCTGCAGCGACTGTCACGACGGCGCGCACGCGGCCCGCGCGGCGGAGGCACCCTGGCATGCAGACCATTCGTTCGCGGACCTCTGCGTAGGTTGCCACGGAGGGCGCGGCGACCAAGCGGCGGAGCCGGCTGCGCACGAGGGGCTCGGCGATCCCCGCGATCTGGCGAAGTGCAGCGCATGCCACGCGGACGCGAACGCGCTCCTCGCGCGCTACGCTCCGACCGCGGCCTCGGTCCGCGATGGAGGTGCCGACGCGGCGCCCACCGGTAGCGGCGCACCATCACCACGCGCTCCCTCGCCCCACGGTGATCCGGGGCCGAATCTCGTGCTCGCCGGTCTCGTCGGGGTGGTGGCGCTCTTGGCGGCCGGTGTGGTGGTGCGCCAGGAGCGCCTTCGCGCGGCCTCTTCTCGATCTGCGGTCTCGAAAGTCTGAGGTCCCCATGCGCTCCCCCTTCG
>JABFRG010001152.1 GCA_013141295.1 Polyangiaceae bacterium | reverse complement strand
CGCCTCGTCGATGCGCGCGGCAACGTCGGGCCAGGTGAGCGCCGACGCCGGCGAGGACGCCGCGAGCGCGAGGACGAGGGCGATGCCCGCTGCGACTGCTCGATTCACCGGGGCGAGTCTACCAGACCGCCGGGGCGGTATTGCAGCGGAGCTCACAGGAGGCCTCCTCGGCGCCGGACGAACCAATGCAGACCCGCCAGGGCCGCACCCAGAAGGCAGAACGCCCAGGGCGGCATGAGCGGCGACACGTGACGCTCGGTGCTGATGACCGTCGGCTTGGGGAAGGGGATGCGATCCACCTCCGAGGCCGCGTGGAACGAGCCCTTGGCTTCCTTGGCCAGCGTCTCCAGGTGCAGCGTGTCGGGGCGCGAGTCGGCCCACTCGTCGCCGCCCGCCTCGCACGCGAAGTCGCGCCGGGTGGTGGGCCCGTCGGCGAGACGCACCCGCGCCACGTAGCCGCCGGCTGCGAGCGCAGGCATGTCGACCTCGACGTCGTCGCGATCGCCTCGGGGCACCTCCAGGCGCGTCACCTTCTCGGTCTGTCCGTCGATGCGCGAGAGCTCGACGTGGAGGTTGCCGCGGAACGACTTCGGCAGGGCGCGCACCCGGAGCTTCGACGGCAGATCGGCCACGCAACCCTGGGGGAGATCGATCTGCGCGGGCTCGAAGCGTGGGTCGCGCATGAGCCAACCGAGCAGGCCGTCCCACAGGCTGGCGTATCCGCGGCCTCCGGTGCGCACGCCCACGCCGGAGAACTCCAGGAGCCACGTACCGTCCACCGCCAGCGCGATGGACCGGCCGTCGCCCTGATCGCCGATGGCGAGCACCGGCATGCGTCCGCCGAAGCGGGTGGTGCGGGTGGGGTGCGTCCAGAGCGCGAGGCCTCCGGGGGTCACCGCGCCGAGCACGTTGGCGCCGGGCATCGCCGGTAGATCGGTGCCCACCAGATCGTGGAGCGCCGAGAGCAGTGGCGCCTGCGCTCCCTCGTCGGTCCACTGGGGAACGAAGTTGCCCACGTCGGCGGCGGTAGCGCCCCGGGCTCCGTCGAGCTCCACCGGCAGCACGGACGCGAGTGGCGTTCCGGCGTACCCGCCGGCCACGAACGAGTTGGGCCCGCCCACCATGATGAGGCCGCCACCGCGCTTCACGTATGCGGCGATGGCCGGCAGATGGCGCTCGAGGCCGTAGGGCTGCGCATCGAAGTCCTGAAGCACCACCGCGTCGAAGGAGGAGAGGTGCTCCCGGAACAGCTCGTCCACCGGGAAGGGGATGAGGGCCAGGTCCTCGGGCGGCGCCTGGGGATTGTCGCTGGGGGTCCGAAGGATGAAGAAGGCCACCACGTCGACCGACGCGTCGCTCTTGAGCCACCGGCGGAGCGACCGCACGTCGTTGGTGGCGCGGCCTGCCACGTGGAGCACGCGCACCCGCTCACGGGCCACCGCGAAGGGGAGGTAGCGAGCGTTGTTCTCGGGGATGGTGTCGCCCTCCGGCGGCGTGATCGACACCTCGAGGATGCGCGGCCCGGCGCGGTCCATGGTGACCGTGAGGTCGACCGAGCCTTCACCGTTCGTGAGGTGCGCGAGACCGGTGGCGAGAAGGGCCGGCGGTCCGTCCTCCCGGAGCTCTCGGGCGGTGACCGTGAGCTCGTTGCAGGAGAGCCCGCCAGCGCAGCCCACTGTGATCCGCAAGGGAAGGGGCACGTGCGCGACGGCCGCGCCCGCGGCGGAGATCTTCCGAACGCTCGCGTCTCGCGGAGCGTCCTTGGTGGTGCCCACCACGTGCACCGGCACGCCGAGATCGCGTGCGAAGGCGATGGCGCCGTCGGGATCGTCGAGGCGCCCGTCGGTGACGACTACCACCGCTTCGGGCTTTTCCTCGGCGCGGTCGGCGAGCCATCGGAAGGCGCGCCCGAGGTCGCTTCGGGGCTTGAGCGGCGCCTGGCCCAGAACGAGCGGAGTCGGCGTTCCATCGCCGAAGCCGAGCACCTCGAGCCGGGCGCTGGCCTTTCTGCGGTCGAGATCGGCCACGATGCGGTCACGCGCGACCCGGCGCGGTTCGCTGCCGTCCTTCAGCGCCATCGAGCGCGAATCGTCCACCAGCACCGTGATGCGCGGGGGAACGATGGTGTCGCGGGAGGATACGCGCACCGGCCGGAGCACCGCACCGGTGAGGCCGAGCGCTGCCAGGATGCCGGTGAGGGCGGTGATGCCCGCGCGCTGCGCGCCGCGCCGCAGCTCGATGAGCAAGAACACGATGCTGGCGGCGAACAGCACGATCGCGCAGACGATGGCCCAGACCGGAAGATCGGTGGAAAAGCGGGTCTCCACTTAGGGCTCCGGCAGCATCGCGCGCCTTCGCATGAGGAAGGGCGCGTGCACCTGGTCGTCTTTGTAGTTCGAGCAGAGGACGTACATCGCGAGGTTCACCGCGAGGCGAATGGCGCGCTCTCGTTGCTCGTCGCCGCCGGGCACCACAGCCTGCTCCCAGATGCCACTCGGTCCCCTGGCCAGCGCGCCGCCGAGATCGTGGGAGAGGAACACCACCTGCGCTTGCCCGCCACGGACGATGGCATCGACCGTCTTCTTGCCGGCGACGCGACCCTCCGGGCGCCCGAGCAGGTAGAACGCCTTGAAGATGACGTGGTCGGAACCGAGCTCGATGGGCGTGCTGTCGGGGAGCACCCGCGCGATCTCCTTGCGCGCCGATCGACCGAAGGGGCCCGGCTCACCGTCGCCCGCCGGGGTCGCGTCGTCGACCAAGAGCGTGCCTCCGAGGGCGAAGAACTTCCGCAGGCCCGCGACCTCGGCGGCGCTCAGCGAGGTGAGCGCGGTACGTCCGCTCCAGTAGAGGAACGGCGCGTCGGTGATGGCCGCGTCGTCGGCGCGCACTTGCGAGGGCTTGAGGCGTGCAGGGGCGCTGGTGCGCTGGATGAGCTCCCACGACCATCGCGGCGGGGCGGTGAGGTACGAGGGGCCGGTGGCTCCGCCGGCCAGGAGAATGCGGGGATCGAAGGCGCCCTGATCGCCGAACGCGCGCGCCGGCCGCGGCGCGAGCAGCCATAGGATGGCTGCGAGCGTGACGAGAGTTAGCGCGATGCTACGGCGGCGCACTAGTCGAAGTCCTCGACGCGCCATACGCCGTCTTGCCTTCGCAGCT
>JABFRG010001269.1 GCA_013141295.1 Polyangiaceae bacterium | reverse complement strand
GAGCAGCAGATCGCGAAAGAGAGCCTGCGTGCAGTCGGCGGTGCGCGGGTACGCTTCCCAGCTACGGCTCGCCGGGCCGAAGAGCTCCCGCAGGCGGGCTGCGTACCCGCTGGGGTTGGACAGCGCGACGCTGAGCACGAGGAACGCGCCCAGGCCGAGCGCGGCGGCCGTGAGCACCGGCCGGGTGAAGAGGCGCTTCTCGCGGCCCCACTGCACGGCCACCAGCAGAAGCGGCAGCAGGAGCACGCCCGCGATCTGGTCTTTCGTGAGCACCGCAGCGGCGGCGTAGAGAACCGCACGCCGGGGGTCACGCGCGGCGCCATCGCGCAGGAGGCGCGCAAGCTCGGCCAGGCACGCGGTTCCCCAGAACAGCGCCGGGACGTCGAGATTTCCCGTCTTTCCGTAGTACGCGAGAGGCGCCACGGTGGCCGCGGCGAGCCCCGCCAGCGGCGCGGTCCAGGGCCTCTTCGGATCGTCGTGGAGGCGCATCGTGAAGTGCACGATGCCGAGGGTCATGGCCACCGCCACCAGGCGGGAGAGCACCTCCACGATGGTCATGGGGCCCACCTGGATGAGCGCCGCCTCCAGCGCAGCCGGGTTGGTGCCCGCGGTGGCGACGCCCCAGATCACCACCGGCAGCGAGAGCACCGTCAGGAGGAGCATGTGCAGCGGCGGGTAGATGTGATGATGCCCGGAGACGTACGTCTCCAGGATGGCGCCGAGGCCTGCGCCCCGGGGCGACGCGGCGTCTGCGGCCCACGACTCGCTGCCGGGCAAGCCCCATCCGATGCCGACGAGGCCCACGACGAGGGATATTGCGAGCACCGCCCGGCGCGGAAGCATGCGGCACCCTACCATAGAGCCTCCTGTGGTAGCATCCGGCACGCTTTGATCCGGGTTCTGCACGTGGTCGTCGCGGGAGACATCGGCGGCGCCGAGCGTCTCCTCGTGGACCTGGCGACCCACGGCAAGGCCACCGGGGCCGCCCATGCGGTGGCGCTCTTCACCCCCAACCCACGGCTCCGCGCGTACTTCGAACGGCACGGCCTCGAGCTCCTCGATCGCGGACCGGTTCGCGAGAACCCACTCGCCTACCTGTGGCGATCGCTGGGCCCGCGGGACGCGGCGTGGCTGGCCGAGGCGATGCGGCGCTGGGGCGCCCAGATTGCGCACATGCACACGCTGGGCTCCCACGTGCTCGGCGTTCGTGCGGCGCGCCGGGCCGGGATTCGCACGCTCCGCACCGAGCACCACTACGTGCACTACGAGGATCCTTCGGCGGCGGTGTTCACCCGCTGGGCGCTCCGGCGCACCGAGAGCATCGTCGCCATCAGCGAGTTCGTGCGGAAGAAGCTCTTGGAACTGGCACCCGACGCTGGGCCCCGGGTTCGCGTGGTGCGCAACGGGGTCGACGCCGAGGCGTTCTCGCTCGCGCCGACGGAGGGGCTCGCTTCGGGCCTGCTGCGGGTCGCGATGGCGTGCCGCCTGGAGGCCTGGAAGGGCGTCGATCTGGCCATCACGGCGCTGGCGGAGGTGCCGGGTGCGAGCCTGACGGTGGCGGGCGAAGGAAGCCAGCGCGCCCCGCTGGAGCGCCTCGCCCGGGAGCGTGGCGTGGGCGACCGCGTTCGCTTTCTCGGTCGCAGCGAGGACGTGCGCGAGGTGTTCGCCGACGCCGAGTGCACCATCAACGCATCGGAGCAGGAGCCGCTGGGCCTCTCGGTACTGGAGTCGCTCGCGGTGGGCCGGCCGGTGGTGGCCTTCGCCGAGGGCGGCATCCCCGAGATCGTGGACGACGGGGTCACCGGCTTTCTGGCTTCGCCTCGCAGCGTTGCCGCGCTGGCCCGGGCTCTCCGGCGCGCGGTCGACGCACGCTCGCGCCTTCCGGCGCTGGGCGCCTCTGGGCGCGCGTTCGTCGACGCCGGCTGCACCGTCCAGCGCATGTGCGCCGGGTACGCCACGGCCTACGCGGAGCTCGCGCCATGACCGCGCCCGAAACCCGAGAGGGGCGAGTGGCGCGCGCCGGCCGCTGGCTCCGGGAGGCGCCGCGAACGCCGCTCTTCTGGGTGCTCTTCGGCGCGACGGTGCTGCGGCTGGTGGGCATCGACTGGGGGCTGCCCGCCTCCGATGGATGGGACGACGACGGCGTGGCGCCGCGCGACTTCCTGGTGGGCGTGTACCAGACCTTCGCCCCCGGGGAGCACTACACGTATCCACCCGTGCACCTTCTGATCCTGGCGGTGTGCACCGCACCGGTATGGCTTGTGGGTGCGCTCTTCGCGCCCTCGACCCATCCCTCGGCGCTCATCGCGCACTTCATCCACGTGCCGTACATGACCGCGTTCGCCGTGGTGGCGCGCCTGGTGAGCTGCGTCATGTCGGTGTGGACCATCCGCATCGCGGGCCTCCTCGGGCGCGAGCTCGCTCCCAAGGTGCCGCGGGTGGAGCTCTACTGCGCCCTGGCCGCGGCGGTGAACATCCCGCTCACGTATTATGGGCATACGACCAACCTCGATGGGCCCTACCTGTTCTGGGGCTCGCTCGCGCTCCTGGCGCTGGTGCGCCTGGTGGGCAATCGCGATCTCGGGCAGTGGCGGCGCCTCGCGCTGGCCATGGTGTGCGCGGTGGGCACCAAGGATCAGGCGTACGCCATGTTCCTCCTGTCGCTGCCGGTGGCGCTCGCGCTCTGGGCGCTCCTCGACCCGTGGCCGCGGCAGAACGCGCGCGCCCTGGCGATCACCGCGGCGAAGACCGCGGGCACCTCGCTCGGCGCACTCTTGCTGGTCGACGGCGCCCTCACCAACCCCAGCGGCTTTCGCGAACGCGTGCGCTTTCTCCTGGGCCCGGCCAGCCAGGCCCATGCATTCTACACCAACGACTGGGCCGGCCGTCGGCAGGTGCTCTACGACATCGTCCGGCAGTGGGACCGCTTCTACCCCGCCCTCCCGTTCCTGGCGGCGTTGACGCTCGGCCTGGCGGTCCTCCTCACCCGGAGCGACGAGCGGCCCGGCGCCCGGAGCCGATGGGTGCCGGCGCTGTTGCCGGCGCTGTTCGCCCTCTCGTTCACGGTGGCCTTCAACCTGACGGCGCGCCGCAGCGAGACCCGTTTCGTGCTCCCGCAGAGCGTCTTCCTCTCGCTCTACGCGGGCATCGGCGCAGCGGTGGC
>JABFRG010001125.1 GCA_013141295.1 Polyangiaceae bacterium | reverse complement strand
GGCGAAGGCCCGGCGGCTCCGGCCGGTGGCGCCACCACCGACCCGGCTCCGGCCAACCCCGCCCCCGCACCGAAGCCGTAAGCAACTTCGGTCTCCCCGCAGAACGCGCCGCCGAGCCAACGCTCCGGCGGCGCTTCTCGTTTGTGGCTCGACCGCGAAGGGTTGCTATACCCGGCTCATGAAGCTGCGCGTCGTCTCCGGCCTCCTGCTGATCTCCGGCTGCGGCGGGGCCGTATCGACCACGACCTTCACCGATCCACCGCCGGCGAGCGCGGACGCGGGCATCGTGCTGCCGGGAGACGGCGGCATCGTGCGCGACGGGAGTGTGCCGCTGGACGCCACGCCCCGCGACGCCGGACGCGACGCCCGCCCGCGCATCGACGCCGGAACCATCGACTGCGAGTGCGAGGACGAATTGGTGCAGATTGCAAACACCTGCATCTTCGACAAGGCGTTGCAGAACGTCGCCTGCGCCGTGGACCTCACGCCCGGCCGCAAGCCGCAGGACCTCGACCTCTTCCGCTCCTGCATCGAGAACGGACCGCCGTCGTGGACGCCCGTCAACGGCAACGCGCAGCTCGAGCTCTGCGGCTGCAACCCCGGCGAAGTGCACCGCGTCTGCGTCGCCTACCGCTGAGCGATTCCCTCGACCCAAGAGTTGGCGCGGGCGCTCGTCCAAGACCGATGAGAACCTGCCTCCAGCTGGCCTTGGGTCTGACCCTGTTCGCTTGCGCTGCGCCTCGGCCTCCGGTCGCGCCCCCGAACGCCGACGCGGTCGCGCGCCCCGTCGTGCGGCCCGCGTCCGCGGAGCGCGCAAGAAAGGACTTCGACGGCGCCAGGGAGGCCCTTCTGGCGCACGACCGGGTGAGGGACTGGAACGACGCCGCGTGCGATGAGATCGCCGGAAGGTTCGACGCGCTGGCAATGCCCGAGGCCACCTTCAACGCCGGCCTCGCCGTGTTTGCCGCAGCGCTGCAGGGCGAGGCCAAGAGGCGCTTCGAGAAAGCCCTGCGCGATGCCCCGCAGCTCTCCCACGCGCGCGCCGAGCTGGTGCTCTACGAATTCCGGGTCACCGGCGACCTCGATGCCGCCATCGCTGCCCTGGAGGCGACGGTGCGCGATGCCGGGTTCCAGAACGTAGCGGCACTGGTGAACCTCGCCGCCCTGCAGATGCAACGGAGTGGCCCCCTCAGCGGCGACGGCTGCACCGGCGACGTGGATTGCGCGAAGCAGAACGTCCAGCGCGCGCTCGCCATCGACGATGCGTTCATGCCGGCGTACAACCGGCTCGCGCTCCTCTATCTCGCGCAGGCCCGACGTGCTGGCACGGCAGACGTTCAGCGGCTGGAGCTCGCGGCTCTCGTCTGCTCCCAGGCCATCCGCAAGAACGCGAGCTACGCGCCCATCCACAACACCGCGGGCCTCGTCCAGCACGAGCTCGGGCGCGAGAACGGCGCCGTGGCTTCGTTCGGCGTCGCAGCCGCCCTCGACCCGCGGCTCTTCGAGGCGCAGATGAACTACGCCGCCGCCAACCTCTCCTTCCGGGGCTTCGAGGAAGCGCAGAAGGGCTACCAGAAGGCGCTGGCGATTCGCCCGGGCGACTACGATGCCCACCTGGGTCTCGCCCTGGCTCTGCGGGGTCGCATCGACCACACGAACCACGACGCGCAGGTGGCCGCCGTACGCGCGGAGCTCGAGGCCGCCAAGCGCATCGACGTCGAGCGCCCGGACGCGTTCTACAACGAAGCCATCCTGGTGGAGGAGTACGAGTCCAAGGGACGCAACAAGGCGCAGACCATCGCCGGTCTCTCGCGCGCGCAGGCCTTGCTCGCGTCGTTCATCGAGAAGGCCACCGGCAAGCCGGCGTACGACGGCGCCGTCCAGCGCGCCAAAGAGCGCATCGAGGACATGGAGACGATGAAGACCTTCATCCAGGGCGCGGGAACCTTCAGTGGGGCTCCGCGGCCACCGCGCCCCCTTCCCTCGCCCTACGGTCCATCCCCCGCGCCGCAGCCGAGCACGCCACCGGCCACGCCGCTCCCACTTCCGTCACCGTAGAATCCAGCAGATCCGCATTCATGCACCCTACACACATGCCTCGGGCGCAGGCCCGCACGACCGCGCCAATTACTCGTTTTTGCTTCACAATATGGCAAGCGAGCGGGACCAACACCAGAGCCCGTCCGGGCCTTGGGGGTCGCGTTTACTTTTTCGGAACTTTCTCCGGCACCCCCTGTCTCTACCTCTGCGTTGGCATGGTCCGCATGTCGATGCTGCCTCTCCGGGCTCGCTTGGCTCCCTCCGAACCGATACACTCGCGCTGTAATAAAGGGTCCCATGCGAAACACCTGCGGAGGCACCCAATCCGTTGTAAATCCTCCGTGTTTCCTAAGACGGGATGGATCCCCCGTTGGAATGAAAAGAGGCGAGCGATGAACAAGAAAATTCTCGGCGGACTCGTGGTTGGTCTCTTCGTGCTTTCGACGTCTGCGGCCTTCGCGCAGGACAAGAAGGAAGGCGCGAAGTCGAGCGACACGAAAGAAGGCTACGGCTACGAATTCTCCGACGACCCGCTCGCTGCCGGTGGCTTCGGCCCCTCCGACGCGACGATCCGCGTTCGCCCCGGCCCGGTGCGAACCACCCTCATCCGCCCCCGCACCTCGTTCGTCCCCGAGATGCTGAAGTCGGTCGAGAACCTCTAATCTCCGCGAAGCTCGCGCAGTCGCATTGGTGCCGCCCATGAGCGGCAGAAAGTTCGAAAGATGGAAGCGCAGAAGTCCAAGGTCGCCCTCACGTTCGCCCTCTACCAAGGGCAAGATCTCATTCGCCGCGAGACGGTGGCCCAAGACATCGTCAAGGTCGGCAAGGATCCCCGCAGCCACCTCCGCGTCGACGACGAACTTGCTTCGCGCATGCACGCCGTCATCGAGGTCGGTGGCGAGAGCGACATCACGCTCATCGACCTCGGCAACGAGCCGGGCACGCTGGTGAACGGCCAGCGGGTCAACAAGTGCAAGATCCGCGTCGGCGATCAGATCCAGATCGGCAACACGCTGCTTCACTTCGAAGCCGCTGCGCCGGTCGGTCAGACGTCCACCGTGGAGATGTCGGCGGCCGGTCCCGGCTCGCAGACGCAGGTCGCAGCGCCCCCGGCCATCGAAGCGGCC
>JABFRG010001087.1 GCA_013141295.1 Polyangiaceae bacterium | reverse complement strand
CTGCGGCGGCGCGCCTCGGGAGCCCGTGACGCCGGACACGCCTCCGGCATCCACTGCCGAAGCTCCGCCCGCGCCGGCAGACACCGTGACCACGACGACGGCGACGGCACCGAGCGCAACGCCCACACCCGAGCCGCCCCCGGCACCCTCCACGCCGCCGCCGCCACAGGTCAATCCGCCGCGAGGCGACGGGGGTCTCCGCGCCACCACCGCGATGCCCATCGACAGCAGCATCGACAAGGATCGCCTGCTCGCCGACATCGGCAAGCAGGTCACCTCGCTCACCAAGTGTGTGGCGCTCATCCGCAAGACCGACAGCGTGGTCGGCAGCCTCAACGTCGAGGCCAACGTGGGCAAGGACAAGAAGATCAAGCTCACGCTCCGGAGCCCGGTGAACCCGGAAGCCGAGAAGTGCATCGCCGACGGCACCAAGAAGTGGACCGCCGAGACGGCCACCGGCACCGGCCGGGCCATGGTGCTCCTGGTGCTCGACGACAAGCCCGCGATGTAGCCGCGGGGGCCTACCTGACGGTCGGGTCCTTGGGCGGCACCAGGAACAGCACGCTGCGCTGGTCGAGGTTGATGTCGCCCGGGAGGCCCACCACGTCGATGAACGCGTTGAAGAACTGCGCGCCCTTTTCCGGCGGCACGAAGTCGTTCACCGCCGGAAGCACTTCGAAGCATACCGGCGTGCCCACGGTGACCGCGGTGAACGTGTCCTTGATGCCGTCACCGTTGGTGTCCTTGGCGTCGTGGGGCGCGCAGCCCTGCGCGGCGTCTCCCTCGTCCTTCGCCCGCAGCGACTTGATGAACTTGGTGGCGTCGACGCCGTTGGGGTTGCTGGCGTCGTTACGCGGCCTCGCCGCCACGTCGTAGCTCGAGCCAACGGAGATGGCCTTGATGGCGTCGACCACGCCCTTGCCGATGTTGGGCGAGCTCTTGTCGTACTTGAAGTTCAGGCGGCAGCTCATGCCGGGCCCATCGGGAAAGCGGTCGGCGCCGTTGATGCCGGTGCAGCAGAGGCCCGGGCTGCAACCGGTGAACGCGGTGGTGGGCAAGTGCGAGCCGGTGGTGTCGGAGAGGGCGTTGGCTTGCGTCTCGTCGCCGGAAGCGAGGCTCACGAAGCGCGCATTCTTGGAGAGAAACTGCGCCGCGAGCTGACCAGCGGTGACGCCGATGCTCGGGTCGTGCCAGTCGGCATCGGTGGTGAGCACGACCACCGGCACCGCGCCCGGGCGAAAGTCCACGCCGCCGGTGGTGCCTGGTGCGGGCGTGTGCTTCGCCACGAGAGACCCGAGCGGATCGCCGGTGAGCACGTGGTACATCGCGGCGATCTGCGCCTCGGGCAGGTCGCCGCCGCCCGTGGCGTTGAGAAGGCCCGCCGCCGATTGCGCCGCGGTGAGGCTGGTCGTGAGCGGTTGCAGCACTTGCACCACGGTGGGGCCGTCGGTGTCGTCCTTGTGGCTCACGATCGACATCGCCACCGAGGGAATCGCCGCTTGGAGCTGCGCGAGCAGCGTCCCGGCGAGGGCCGAGCGAATGCCGGCGATCTCCTGCGACATGGAGCCCGTGGTGTCGGTCACGAACGCCACGTCCACTTGCTGGACGTTCGTCTTGAACTTCAAGACGTCCTCGCTGGGCGTGGGCGTGCCGTTGTACGGCTCGATGAAGAAGAAGTCGCGCTGGTCACCGGTCTTGCGCAGCTGCACCACCGTCACGGCTGCGTTGGTGGTGAGCTTGTCGACGCCCACCGTGATGTTCGAGGTCATCCCGCGCGCGCCCGCCGGAAGGCTGTCACCGGACTCGAAGCTCGCGCCGGTGAATGCGCCGATCTCCGGCTGATCCAGGGAGAAGGTCGCGTTCGCGGTGACGTCCTTGTCGCCCGCAGCGAGACGGCGCGTCACCGTATACGCTTGCGTGGCGTGGGTCACCGGCTTGGTCGCGGTGTCGAGGAAGAGGATCGCATTGATGGGGTCGACCACCAGGGTGTTGTCGGTTCCGCCGCCGAGGCCGCCGGAGCTGCCCGCGTCCGGCTGCGGGGTGAACCCGTTCACCTTCGTGCTTCCACACGCGACCGAAGCGGCGAGCGCCGACGTGACCAGGAATGTCGTACGGATCTTCATCGCAGCCTCTCTTTCGCCGAGAGTGTGCTGCAGCGAGCGCGCCCAGGCAAGCGCGGAGACAACACCGCACCGAATTGGCCGATGGGTACGTATGCCTCGTTCCAGGAAACCCACCGCAGGTGGCGTCGACACCGACGTTCTCATCGCCGAGATTCGTTCGCACCTCGATGCCCTCGACCTCCACGTTCGCGCTCTGCTCCGCGCGCTCCGCGCCAAGCGCCGGAAGCGCACCCGAGCGGCATAGGTGGGCATGCGTGGCACCCTGGAGTGCCACGCATGCCGCGTCCTCACTCCTCAGCTCAAGCCACCCAATCGACCGAATAGCTCCAGGGCCCGCGGATTTTGGCGCTCCACCAGGCAGCGGAGGAGACTGCGGAACGCTTGATACCCGGGCTCGTGGCGCCGGACGAGCATCTCCTGCTCGGTCCACACCACATCGAGAAGCCGGGCGACCGAGTCCTCGCAGTTCTTCACGTCGCGCAGCTCCTCGTCCTCGTTGACGCAGAGTCGCGTCGCAAGCCACACCAGCGCCCGCACCCGCACCGGCGTGCCGGCCGGGCGAGCGAGCCACGACGCGAATCCTGCAAGCCGACGTCCGTGCGCCGGGACACGCGCCATCCACGTGGCGAATACCTCTTCCAGCTCCTCCACCAGGCGAACGTGGCGAGGTTCCCAAAGGACGCGCAGGTAGCCGTCCGTGCCCAGCAGCGCGTCCCATACGTCCTCGTATGAGCGCCACCTTCGCCGTCCATCTGGCGCGTCGAAGGCCCGGGCTACCATGGCGCGAATGAGCTCCACGTACCCTGCCGGCGTTTCCTGGGCCAGCAGCGCCGTGCGGTGCGACGCTCGCACCATCGTAGCCACCCAGTCGTGCGCATCGTCCTCAAGGTCGAGCACTGCGTGCCAAAGGGCCTCTCCCTCTTCCGCGGGGTGCGCGTCGACGACGACTGTCCCCACGCGCTCGAGCACCCAGCGTTGGTCTTCGTTCGGATACCGACGCTCACCGCGCTGCACCGGCGAGGCCACCACGATCTCCACCGCGGC
>JABFRG010000527.1 GCA_013141295.1 Polyangiaceae bacterium | reverse complement strand
GTCCGATGCGGGCGACGCCGCCGCCACGGGCATCCGTCGCCGGTGTCCCGCTGCCGAATGAGCCGACATCCGGCCGGTCGGTAGCTCCCCCGACTGCCGGGCCCCCGATGGCGGTACCTACGACATGATCGGGAACGCCGGCGAATGGGTCGAGGGCGCGGGAGATGTGACCGACATCGATGGTGGCCAGCATTCCTTTGCCGCAGCAGTCCGGGGGCGGTCCCTCCCGGGTGGGCAGAGCGACTGCAAGTACGCCGGCTACCGCGAGGGGCAGCGAATTGCGGGAGACGCCGTCCACTTCGGGTTCCGCTGCTGCGCCGACCCGAAGAAGTAGTCGACCGCGCGCGAAGGTTGGGCTGCGAGGCAGATGTAGTGATGGGGAAGAAGGACCAAGCCCAAGCGCTCTTCCGGGAGTGGCGGAGCTGCGACGTGCCCGCGGCCGCCTGACCGATACCCGGTCAGCCTTTGGCCTACGCAGGTGGCGCGGAAACATACGGAACGTCCGTCACGTCTCTGCGTGCCCGTGCCCGTGCCCGTGCCCGTGCCCGTGCCCGGCGCTCTCCCACCTTCGGGACCCCGGAAATCCCCGAAAAACGAGGATCGCCCCCAAGTTCTTCGATTTGTCACCCCATAGCCTCTTCCCTTCTGGGGGCTCTTTGGCTAGTGCGGCGGAAGCACAAATGGCTACCCGCATCCCCATCGACCGCATCCGCAATATTGGCATCTCTGCCCACATCGATTCGGGCAAGACAACCCTCACCGAACGCATCCTGTTCTACACGGGCCGGATCCACGAGATCCACGAGGTTCGTGGCAAGGACGGCGTCGGCGCGAAGATGGACTCGATGGATCTCGAGCGCGAGAAGGGCATCACGATCCAGTCCGCCGCGACCTACTGCGTGTGGAACGGCTCGGAGAAGCAGCTGGCCGAGCACAACGTCAACATCATCGACACCCCCGGCCACGTGGACTTCACCATCGAGGTGGAGCGCGCGCTCCGCGTTCTCGACGGCGCCATCCTCGTGCTCGACTCGGGCAAGGGCGTCCAGAGCCAGTCGATCACCGTCGACCGGCAGATGAAGCGCTACCACGTTCCGCGCATCGCCTTCGTCAACAAGATGGACAACCCGGGCGCCAACTACGTGCGCGTCGCCGACATGCTCAAGGAGAAGCTCGGCCACTTCCCGGTCTGCCTCCAGGTGGCCATGGGCGCCGAGGACAAGTTCGCCGGCATCATCGACGCCGTTACCCAGCGCGCGTTCTTCTTCGACGGCGAAGACGGCGAGATCATCCGCCAGGTGGACGTGCCCGCCGAATACGTCGAAGAGACCAAGGCCGCCCACGACCAGATCATCCAGCGCGTGGCCGACGTCGACGACATCCTCGCCGAGAAGTTCCTCAACGAGGAGCCCATCTCCGTCGAAGAGCTCCGCGCCGCCATCCGCCGCGCGACCCTCGCCCTCAAGATGACCCCGGTCATGTGCGGCTCCGCCTTCAAGAACAAGGGCGTTCAGCTGCTCCTCGACGCGGTCACCTACTACCTCCCGAACCCCACGGAAGTCGTCAACGAGGCGCACGACCAGGACAAGGCCGAGGAGAAGGTCATCGTCGAGTCCGACCCGAGCAAGCCCTTCGTCGGTCTGGCCTTCAAGCTCCAGCAGGACAAGTACGGCCAGCTCACGTACTTCCGCGTGTACCAGGGGTCCATCACCGCCGGCGACACCATCTACAACGTGTCCAACGAGCGCCGCAAGGTGCGCGTTCCCCGCATGTTCCGCATGCACTCGGACGACCGCGAAGAGATTCAAACGGCCGAGGCCGGCGACATCGTGGCCTTCTACGGCGTCGAGGCGAGCTCCGGTGAAACCTTCACCGACGGCAAGACCAACGTCACGCTGACCTCGATGCACGTCCCCGCGGCCGTCATCTCCCTCGCCGTGGCCCCCAAGGACCGCGCGGCGGAAGCGAACTTCTCGAAGGCGCTCAACCGCTTCACGAAGGAAGACCCGACCTTCCGCGTCCACCAGGACGAAGAGTCGCAGCAGACCATCATCAGCGGCATGGGCGAGCTCCACCTCGACATCTACATGGAGCGCATGCGCCGCGAGTACAACTGCGAGACCGTCGCCGGTAAGCCCCAGGTGGCCTACCGCGAGACGATCACGCAGCGCAGCGAGATCGCCTACACCCACAAGAAGCAGACCGGTGGTTCCGGTCAGTTCGCCCGCGTCGTCGGCTTCATCGAGCCGCTTCCGGACGACGCCGTGGAGAACTACGAGTTCGTCGACGAGATCGTCGGCGGATCCATTCCCCGCGAGTACATCCCGGCCTGCGACAAGGGCTTCCGCGAAGGCATCCGCAAGGGTCGCCTCATCGGCTTCCCGGTGGTCGGCATCCGCTGCACCATCAACGACGGCCAGTTCCACGCGGTCGACTCTTCCGAAATGGCGTTCAAGACGGCGGCCCTTCAGGGCTTCCGCGAAGCCTACGCGGGCGCCAAGCCGATCATCCTCGAGCCCATCATGAAGGTGGAAGTCGAGGCTCCGGTGGAGTTCCAGGGCTCGGTCGTCGGTCAAGTGAACCAGCGCCGCGGCGTCATCCAGGACACCATCAGCGCCGACACCGTCACCGTGACCGCGCTCGTGCCGCTGAACACCATGTTCGGCTACTCGACGGACCTTCGCTCGGCGACCCAGGGCAAGGGCAACTTCACCATGGAGTTCGCCAAGTACGCCCCGGTTCCGCGTCAGGAGCAGGACGAGATGGTCAAGAAGTACCGCGAGCAGCAAGCGGCCGAAGCGGCGAAGAAGTAGCTCTTCGCCCGTCCGACCTCCCGATGGCCGCCTGTCGATCGACAGCGCGGCCATCGCGCATTTGCGGCGGCAACGTCGGCATGTGCGTCACCACCTGCACTGTGCGTGTGGCGCCGGCATATCGCTCGCCGTGACTTGGGCGTAGCCTCGATAGCTTGCCCGAGCTCACCCCCGCCGTCGCGCTCGAAGCCGGGCCATCCCCGCGTCGGAAGCGTGCGTGGGAGTGGGCGGGTCGCGCGGCGCTGGCGTTCCTCGGCATCGGCGCCATCGTGGCCATGGTGCGGCTCGCAGGCAGCGACAGCGTGGGACGCGTGGGCGCGCTCGCGGCGCCGTGGTTGCCGCTGGTACTGGCCCTGGA
>JABFRG010000282.1 GCA_013141295.1 Polyangiaceae bacterium | reverse complement strand
CTCCGGACCGGTGGCGAGCTCCACCGCGAAGGCGACGTCGAGTGCCGCCCGCGCCCGGAGCGGACCGAACAGGCCCGAGAGACGCCCCTCGAGGCGGTCTCGTACGCGAGGGGCCTCCGCCGCGGAGAGCGCGACGTGCGCGAGCCCTTCGTCGGCCATCGCCGAGGCCAGCTCCCGACGCGCGAGGTCCTGACCGAAGGGGGCCGCGAGCCGGCGCTCCAGCTCCTCCACTTCCACCGCAGCGCCGGTGGGACGCTCGCGCAGCGCATCCTCGAGGCACGCGGCCGCGGCGTCGCGCTCCACCGCGTCGGGGGGCCGGAAGAGGGATCCCACGACGAGGCCCAGGGTGTTCAGCGCCAGCGAGCACGCGGTGGCCGGCGTCCAGGGATCGACGTCGTCGAATCCGAGGAGCCGCACCGGTGACCAGGGCAGCGCGAGCCCCGCCACCGTCGCCGTCATGGGGAGCACCAGGAGCGCGAACCAGACCAAGCTCCCGAGGCAGATCCCGACTGCAACGCCGAAGCGGCTCGCGCCGCGCCAGCCGAGACCACCCACCAGGCCCGGCGCCAGCTGGGCCGAGCCCACGAATGCCACGAGACCGATCTCCACCAGGCCGTGGGCGTTCTCCAGCACGAGAAACGAGGCGAATCCGAGGACCACCACGAAGGCCACCGAAGCGCGCCGTGCGAGGAGGACGCCGCGGTAGGGGTCCTTCCGCCCGTGGCCCACGATGCGATACGAGAGCGCCGAGAGCGGGAGCACCAGATGGTGGAGCACCATGGTGCCGCAGGCGAGCGCGGTCACCGCCACCATGGAGCTGGCGGCGGCCACGTTGCCCAGGAACGCCGCGGTGGCCACCACCGGCGAGCCCCGGGCGACGCCCGCGACCATCTGGTCCGGCTCCTCGCCCGGCAATAGGGTACGTCCGGCGGCCACGATGAACGGCACCGCCACCGCCATGACCAGGAGCAGGAGCGGCGTGGCCCAGGTGGCCCAGCGGGTCGCCCGCCAGGCGGCGAGCGGAGCCCGCGGCGCCTCCACGAAGGCCATGTGAAACTGCCGCGGCAAGAGAAACGCCGCCATGAACGAGAGCACCACGATGGTGGTCCAGCTCGGGCTGGCGGCCCCCGCGGCACCGTCGGGAAAGGCCACGCGCAGCACGTCGGCCTGGGGGTCCGCGCGGCGGAGCGCGACGAAGGCGGAGGCCGCCACCAGGGCGAGCGCCGCAGCCTTCAGTACGCTCTCGAGCGCCACCGCCAGCGCGAGCCCCGGGTGCTTCGTCTGGGTGGAGGCGTCGCGGACGCCGAACCAAACCGTGAAGAGGGTCACCACCACCGCGAAGGCCGCGCCGGGCAGGAGCGGCGCCACGTGCAGGGCGACGGCGACCCCATCGGCCACCGACTTCACCTGTACCGCGAGGTACGGCGCGCTGCTGGCGAGCGAGAGCAGCGTGACCAGGACGCCCACGCCCTGGCTGGCGTAGCGGAAGGCGAAGAGATCGGCCAGGCTCGCCGCGCCGTGGCTGCGCACCACCCGCAGGAGCGGCGCGAACAGAAACGGCGCCCCGAAGCACGCCAGCGAGAACCCCACCGACGTGGCCGCGTAGGCGATGCCATGATGGAACGCGAACCCGACGCCACCGGAGAAGGTCCACGACGTGGCGAAGACGCCGAGTGAGAGCGCGTACACGGCCGGGTGACGCGCGAGCCGCCCGAAGGCCGCCACGCGTTCCGCCGCAAACGCCACGCCGAACCATGCCACGAGGAAGACCACCGCCCCGACGACGCTGATCCAGACGTCACGCACGCGGCGCCTTCCGCCTTCGGTGAACCCAGGCGACGGTGAGGAGCGCGAGCGCCCACAGGCCGAGGAGCACGCCCGCAGACACGGTGCTCCGGGCCCACACGAGCCGAAGCGGCGACGCGAAGACGATGACCCAGAGGAGAAACCAAAACGCCCGCGCCGGAGTGGGGGAAGGCGGCGGCGCCTCTCCGTGGGCAGGCTCGGTCATGAGGTGGAGGCTACCTCGAAGCGCGCGGCCTTCGCAGCGGTTTCCCGCAAGGAACGTATGCCGCAGTGCGCCGGTTTCGTTCCGTAACATTTGCGTGTTTCGGTTCCACCATGACACGCCGCGGCGTACCCGGCGTGGCCGCCCGATCGCTGCAGAATCCACGAAACCGGGCGACCGGAACGCCCCTTGCTCTCGAGTCCTTGCGAGGTGCTCGCCATGACCCGAACGCTCGTCCCCCCGAAGACCGACATCACGAAGCAGGCCCGCATCGCGTCGATGGAAGAGTACCAGCGGCTCTACCGTCAGTCGCTGGACGAGCCGGAGACGTTCTGGCGGAACGAGTCGCGATCGCTCACCTGGTTCCACGAGCCCACCAGCGTCCTCGACGTGGATCTGGAGGAGATCGACTTCTCGTGGTTCGCCGGCGGCCGGCTCAACGTGGCCATCAACTGCGTCGACCGCCACGCCGCCGCACGTCCCGACAAGCCGGCCATCATCTGGGTGAAGAACGAGCCCGGCGCCACCGAGACCATCACCTACCGGCAGCTCCGTCACCGGGTCGGGCGCATGGCCAACGCGCTCCTCGCCAGCGGCGTGAAGAAGGGCGATCGCGTCGTGCTCTACATGCCGATGATGCCGGAGCTGGTGGTGACCATGCTCGCGTGCGCGCGCATCGGCGCCGTGCACTCGGTGGTGTTCGGCGGCTTCTCCGCGGAGGCGCTGCGCGACCGCATTCTCGACGCCGGCGCCAAGGTCGTGGTGACCGCCGACGAGCTGGTTCGCGGCACCAAGCGGACGCCGCTGAAGCACACCGTGGACCAGGCGGTGGACGGGCTCTCGCAGGTGGAGCGGGTGTTCGTCGCCCAGCGCACCGGCGGCAAGGTGCCCATGCGCCCGGGCCGCGACGTGTTCCTCGACGAGGAGACCGCCAAGCACCGTTCGACGTGCCCGGCCGAGTGGATGGCCAGCGAGGATCCGCTCTTCATCCTCTACACCTCGGGCTCCACCGGCAAGCCCAAGGGCGTGCTCCACACCACCGCCGGCTATCTGCTCTACGCGAGCCTGACTTACCGCACGGTGTTCGATGCGCGCGAGGACGACGTGCACATGTGCACCGCCGATCTGGGCTGGATCACCGGGCATAGCTACGTCGTGTACGGT
>JABFRG010000913.1 GCA_013141295.1 Polyangiaceae bacterium | reverse complement strand
GAAGACGTGATGCAGCTCACCGAAGCGCTGGCCAACGCGCTGCGCGGCATCGCCGGGAGCTTCCGTTCGCCGACCCCACGCTTCCGCCTGAGGCCGGTGAGCGACGCGGCGCGCCTCCGCGGCCTCGAGCTCGAGCAGCTGGCGGAAGAGCAGCGCATCGTGCGCACCTACGCCTCGGCCATCGTCATCCTCCGACGGTTCTTCGAGAGCCTGGAGAACAGCCACTACGTGCTGCCGCGGCGCATCAAGCGCGTGGCGCAGACGCTGGTCGATCTCTCGGCCGGCGCGACGCCGGCGTTCCTGGGCGTCACCGAGGTGCGCAACGCCAACGACGACGCCGCCGGGCGCGCCGTCAATACTGCCATTCTCTCGGTGAGCACCGTGCGCCAGCTCACGGAGCAGCGGTCGGTGCTGGTGCAGGTGGCCATGGCCGCCATGCTCTTCGACGTGGCGCGGCCGCGCGCGCTGGAGCTGGCCGGCAGCGAGGGGTCGCCCGCCGCCGAGCTCTCGGAGGATCAGGAAGATCGCCTGGCCGCGGGCACCGCCGCCGTCCTCGCCGCCCTCGGCCGCGTCAACGAGCCCTCGGTCACGCGCACCGTGGTGGCCTTCGAAGCGCACTGGCTGCGGCGTCAGCAGTGGCTCGGTGCAATGTACAACGGCGTGCGCGTACCCACGCTGCACGCCCGCGTGGTGCGCATCGCCCGGCGTTACAACGACATTCTCACGCCGGAGCCGGGCACCGACCCGCCCAGCGCGCACCACGCCGTCGCCGTCCTCTACGAAGAGCTCGAAGACCCCAAGGATCGCACCGCCCTGCGCTTGCTGGTGGCGGCCCTGCGCGTCATGCCGGTCGGCACCGTGGTTCGCCTGAGCACCGGCGAGGTCGGCGAAGTGGTGAGGGGCGGCGATCCGGAATACCCGATCGTGCGCGTCGCCATGGACGCCCACGGCGCCGTCCTCGCCTCGCCGAAGGAAGTGGACCTCGCGCGGGAGATGCGGGTGCGCATCGACAGCGTGATCAGCACCGAAGGCTGGCGCAAGGGCCGCGAGAACCACGGCAACGAGGCCGCCTACGACGACGATCCGGACTCGGACCCGGGGCAGAGCGCACCGCCCCCCGAGATGCCGCATCACCAGCAACACCAACATCGCGCGCCCTCGTACCGGCCGCCTTCGGTCCCCGCAGAGAGCGAGCGGCGCTACACCACCGCTCCGCCGGTGGCCGACCAGGACGCGCAGAGCGGCCACTCGTATCAGTCGGGCGTGGACCCCCAGTCGTACCCCTCGAGCGAGTCGTTCCCTTCGGTCGGCACCAGCCCTTCGCAGGTGGCCGAGGCCTTCGGCAACCTGCTCTCCGAGAGCAAGCTGCGCAAGCACAGCGTGTCGGACGAGCTCCGCACCATGATGGTGCCGAGCGACGCCGCCCTGAAGTTCCGTGCCCGAACCCGCGAGCCCAGCGCGAGCGGCAACCTGGCCACCACGCCGCTGGCCCACGTGCTCGTGTACATGCTCGACCACACGCTCGGAGGGTCCATCCTGTTCACCGAACCGCACGGGCCGGAGCACATGCTCTTCTTCGAGGGCGGCGTTCCCGCGCAGGCCCGCCTCGGCATGCAGACTCCGCGCATCGGCGACATTCTCATGCGCCTCGGGCTCATCGATCAGGGCACGATGGAGCGCGCCGCGCAGGAGGCGAACCGCCTCGGCGTGCTGGTGGGTGAGTACCTGGTGGGCGAGCGCAAGCTCCGTCGCGCCGATCTCTTGCGGGCCCTCGAAGCCCAGCTCACGGAGCGCGTGGCCGCCCTCGCCAACCTGGATCCCGGCACCGAATACGCGTTCTTCCCGGACGTGAACCTGCTGGCCGAGCAAGCGGCTCCGCACGCCGAGTCGATCCTCACCAGCGCGCTGAACGTCATCCTCGCGGTAGTGCGCGCCTGGGAGGACCGCTCGCGCATCGCCGCGACCCTCACCCGAGTGGCCAAGCACACCCTGCTGCTGCACACCGAGGCCGACGTCGAAGCCTTCGCGCTCACGTCCGACGAAGAGTCGGTGCTCACCGAGATTCAGGCCGGCGCCCCCAAGCTCGCCGCGCTCATCGACGAAGGCATCGCCGACGCGAGCACCATCGAGACCCTGGTGTACGCCTTCTCGATCACCCGGCAGTTCGCCTTCAAAGGGCAAAAGAAGGGCCCCATGGCCCCCAAGGGCTTCCGCACCACGCGGACCGCTCCGCCTCTGCCGCCGGGCCCGAGCAGCGGAGGCTTTCCCTCGGTCACGCAATCGGTCGGGGCCCTCCGCGTGGCGAGCGATCTCCGCGACAGCGGGAGCAGCCCCGCGTCGCCGCGCGTCTTCGCGCCCGAGGTCCCGTCCAGCTCGAGCTCCTCGCAGTCCGCTCCGCCGTCTTCGTCATCGATGCCTTCCAGCGGCCCCGTCTCACGACGGCCGATGGTGCCGAGCGTGCGGCCGAAGATTCGCCTGCGCTCCGATGGCCCCGCGTCGATGCGTGCGCCGTTCTCCGCTCCGTCGATGCCCCCGTCACTTCCGGCCTCGCGTCTGACGCAGACCGCGCGCGCCGGAGACACCCAGGTCGACGACACCCAGCCGCTCGACGACGACGACGAGGTGGCAGTGGAGCGCGCCATCGAGGCCATGACCGAGCAGCGGTTGGCGGAGGCTGCGCTCCAGCGCAACGACTTCGAGACGGCGCTCCACCACGCCGACAAGGCCGCGCACACCGATCCCTCCCAGGTCGAGTACCACCTGCTCCGCGCCTACATCCAGGGGCTCATCGACCCCATGACCCTCGAGGACGGCATCGCGGTCGCCACCAGCGCGCTCGAGGCGAACGGCGAAAACGAGTCTGCGCTTCTCTATCGCGCGCGCATGCACAAGCTCGCCGGCATGACCAAAGACGCGCTCTCGGACTACCGCACGCTCTACGGTCTCAGCCCCGGGCACCCCGAAGCCGAGTCCGAAATTCGCGTGCTTCGCCAGCAGCGCTGAGCGCAAATGCAAAGAGGCTTCGGGCGAACCCGAAGCCTCTCGTCACATTCGTCGGGGGCTCAGAAGTAGAAGGTGAGACCCGCGTTGAGCAGCACGCCGCCCGACGTGTTGGTGGCGCGGCCGTCGCTGGATACGAACTCCGGACGCGCCGTGCCGTTGTCGACGCGCCCACGAATGAAGCCGCGCGCGTCCACGTTCGCCGCCACGTGGCGACCGAGACGGAACTCGATACCGAGACCCATCTGTCCGCCGAAGTAGCCGTACTTGTACTTCCGCTCCGAGAGACCGTCCTGGTACACGGTGATGTCGTCGGTGACCGAGGCCGCGGCCCAGCCGATGCCGGCGATGATGTAGAACTGCGTTCGCGACTTGGGGTTGAGGAACGCGATGCCGTTGAAGGTGAGCGCCGACTCGGTGCGGGCGAACCCGTTGTAGTCACGACCACCGTAGAAGTCGACGTTGGCTTCGAGCGCGGCAGCTGGCATGAACTTGTAGCGAAGGCCGAGACCGAGACCGCCCATGCCGCCTCCACTCACGCCCGATCGCCGGCCCATGAGCGCGCCCTGAAGGTGGAGGTTGAGGCCCCACTCCTTCTGCGGGAGCACGTTGTTCGGCTGATAGTAATACGTGGGCGGCACCGCAGGCTTGGCAACGGGAGCTGCCACGGGCGCTGCGGCCGGTGGCGGTTGCCCTTGCTGCACCACCACCGTGGTGTTGTTGCCGGCCGGCGGGCCCGCTTGCGGCGCGGGCAGCGGCTCGAGCTTGCCGTTGGCCGCAGCCCCGGTGTTGCCGCCGGCCTGACCACCGGCTTGCGCGTCTGCGCAAAACCAGCTTCCCGGAGGGCAGTTGGGGTTCTGGGCGAAAGCAGGAGATACGGCGAAAGTCGCCGCAAGGGGGGCGGCACAAGCCAACCAGCGAAGCGCTCGATACGTCATGGGAGCGTGCCTCCTTAAGAGCACCTGGGTCTGGAGTGTAGCAATCGAAGTGCCACCATGGAGGCTGCTTTCCATGCGAATTTAAGGCCCTCGTTTTCGGAGTGTAGCTTCGCGTTCACGGCCACCGGGGACCCAACGCCGCACACCCCGGTGTGGGTGACGTGTCGCCGGTTCCACCAGCAGCGGACGAGCCTGTGGCAGCCGTGGTAGCGTGCGCTCGTTCCATGACCGCATCCGTCCGCCTCAAGCCTGGCCACGTTCAACCGGTGTGGGCCGGTCATCCCTGGATTTATGCGCAGGCAGTGGAGCGCGTCGAAGGCGGCGCCACCCGCGGCGACGAGGTCCGGGTGCTCGACCCCCGCGGCAACTTCCTGGGCCGAGGATTCTACTCACCCGGATCGGCGATCCCGGTGCGCATCGTCTCGCGGAACGAATCCGAGAAGCTCGACGCGCTCTTCTTTCGCGGGCAGGTGGCGCGCGCCCTCGAACAGCGGAAGCTGCTCGAGCTCGGTGACGAGACCACGGGCTATCGGTTGATCCACGCGGAGGGCGACGGTCTTCCCGGTCTGGTGGTCGATCGCATGGGCGACGTCCTGGTGCTGCAGATCCTCACCGCCGGCATGAAGCAGCGGGAGCACATCATCCTCGACGCGCTCGAGGAGAACCTGCGCCCCAAGGCGATCATCGATCGCACGCCGGAGAAGTACGCGAAGGCCGAGAACTTCACCTACACGCCCGGCTTCGTGCGCGGCAAGGAGGTCGAGGCGCTCGACTTCAAGGAGCGCGGCATGCGCTTCCGGGTGCCGCTGGCGCTGGGGCAGAAGACCGGCTTCTACTTCGATCAACGCACGCTGCGCGGCCGCGTCGAAGCGCTCGCCCACGGCAAGAAGGTGCTCGACGCCTACGGGTACATCGGCAGCTTCGGGTTGTTCTCCGCGCGCGGCAACGCCGAGAGCGTCACCTCGGTGGACGAGAACCCGCTGGTGGGCGAGATCGGCGCCGAATGCGCGCGCCTCAACGGGCTCGGCGAACGCGTGCGCTTCATCAAGGAAGACGCGCGGCGACTGCTCCAGGACTGCCACGCCGAGTACGATCTGGTGGTGCTCGATCCGCCGCGGCTGGCGCCCACGCGGAGTGCCCGCGAGAACGCGCTGGTGCACTACGCCAAGCTGGCAGCCCTCGGTTGCCGCGCCACGCGCCCGGGCGGAATCCTGGTGTTCTGTTCCTGCTCCTCGGCCATCGATCTGCACGCGCTCACCCGCGCCCTGGCCACCGGCGCCCAGCGGGCGAACGTGGAAGCGGTGGTCCTCGAGCGGCACTTCCAGGCTGCCGATCACCCGGTGCCCGCGGCCTTCGGCGAAGGGCTCTATCTCAAGTCCGTCATCGCCCGCATTCGCCCCCGATGAGGCCGCTCTCCCAGCTGGGCGAGGCAGAGGCGCGCGGGCTCTTCGGCGTGGCGTTCGATCTCGACGACACGGTGCTCACCAAGGGCGAGCTCACCGAAGACGCCTACCGCGCGCTCTTCGCCATGAAGCGCAGCGGCCTGCGGCTCCTGGCGGTGACCGGGCGCCCCTCGGCCTGGGGCGAGCTGGTCGCGCGACAATGGCCGGTGGACGGCTGCATCGCCGAGAACGGTGCAATCTACACGTACCGAGACCAAGGGCACCTCTCTCGGCTCGACCAGGAGCCGGAGGCGGAGCGGCGATCGCGACGCATCCGTCTCTCGCAGATCGTGGTGGCCGCCCGCGAAGCCGTGCCCGAGGCGCGGCTCACCGACGACATGGACGGCCGCATCAGCGACGTCACCTGGGACATCGGCGAGCGCACGCGGCTGCCGGAAGACCGCATCCAGGCGCTCATCGCGGTGATCGTGGCCCACGGCGCCCGATGGTCGCGCTCCAGCGTGCACGCCCACGCCACCTTCGACACCGTCGACAAGGCGTCCGGCATCGTGCGCTTCTGTCACCTCCGCTTCGGCGAAGACGCGTCGCGCACGTTGGCGCGCCTGGCCTTCGTGGGCGACAGCGGAAACGATGCCCCGTGTTTTGCGGCCTTCCGCACCACCGTGGGCGTGGCCAACGTGAAGAACCACCTGGCCCACCTCACCGTGCCGCCGCGCTACGTCACCAGCCGAGCCATGGGCGAGGGCTTCGCCGAGCTCGCGGCGCACCTCACCGGGCTTCGCGGGTAGGATTGGCCAGGTCGACGCCGATGTTCTCCAGGACCGCGTCGCGAATGCGCGCGGTCATGCGCAGCTCGAGCGCTTCGCGGTCGGAGAAGAGCGACCAGACGCCATCTGCGTCGTCGGAGCTCGCCGCGGCGCTGCCCTCGAGGTTCATCTTCGCGGCGAGACCGAGTCGCGCCTGAGGCGGCGGATGGCTATCGTCGTCGGAGTGGGGTGCCGAGAGGTGGGCCTCGACCTTGTCGGCAATGTCGTCCTCGCTGGGGGGCCGTGCCGGCTCGAACCGATAGAAGTTGGTCACCGCCACCTTGGCCTTCGATGACTCCGCGACCGTCGCCTCGGCATGAAGGCCGAATGCGGCTTCCCGCGCGAGCACGTGACGAAAGCCTACCGCGAAGGCTTCGGTGCCATAGGTGAGCACCGCAGCGCGGTCGGCGAGCACTTCTTGCAGACGCGAGGCGCCCTGGGTGATTCGGTGGAACACCCGGTGGTAGCCGCGAATGAACCACCACGCGGGGTTGATGGCGGTGGCGGCGCCGCCTTTGACCATGCCCTCGGCCATGTGCAGGATCGAGCGGCGCACCGCGAGCGCGAGGTGGCCGCCGGCCGTGTCCTCGTTCTTGAAGTGCCCATATTCATGGGCGATCACGCTCTTGAAGGGGCGCAGTTGAAAACCGTCGAGGAGCCCCACGCCGAGGATGAGGCAGCGCTCGCCTTTGCCGCGCAACGTGGTGATCGGCCCACCGCGTTCGTACACCGCCATGTCGGTGCCCTGCGTGACGAAGACGCGATCGACCGGCCGCGTATCGAGATCTGCCGCCACGCCGCGAAGTACGCTCGCCAGCTTCGGCTCTACCGAGAGGTCGAGCTCCTCCCCGGGGTCTTTCTCTTTGTTGCGAAAGAGCGCCACTAGGCTCTTGCCGATGGACCACACCGACACCAACGCCACGAAGCCGACGATGAGCACGAGCTTGATGGGAATCTGCCCCAGATAGAAGCAGAGCACGACCAGGAGTACGGCCGAGAGCAGCGTAACCGCCGCGATGATCGGCAGCGAAGCGAAGAAGTAGGCGCCGGTGATACCCACCGCCGCTCGGTACACCTGCCGCAGACGTCGCTCCCCGCGCGAGATGGGCGTGAGCGTACCCTGCATCGCGACCTCGACCGCCCGAAGCGCCCGCGCGCTGAGCAACGCGCCGAAGAACCAGAGCGCCAGCAGCGCGCCGAACCAGGCGAGCGCGAAGCTGCCGAACTTCTTCAGCGCGGGCACCACGAAGCCGCGCTGCTCGGCAATGCCACGGGCGTAGGCGTCGACGTTGGACTGCGGCAGGCCGGCGGCCTTGGCGCGGGCGAGCTCCGCCTCTGCGCCGTCGAGGTCTTCCGCCACCAGATAGCCCTGCACCCGGAGGTCGCGCGCCAGGATGCTCTCGGGAAACGACGCGACCAGTCGCTCCGTGCAGACCACGAAGCCGCGGTCGACCTGATACTTGATGGATTCGTAGAGTGCGAGCCGGCACTCCACCGCGCGCCCCACCTGGTCCTCTTGATCGAAGCCCTGCTTCAGGAGACCCGCAGCCTCTTCGCGCGCATCGGGGTTGTCGCTCAGCACCATGGCGAGCCGGGTGCGGTTGCGGGGCGAAGGCCGAAGCTCCACTGCTTTGCGGCAGGCGGTGGCCGCCGCGGCCTTTCGGTCGAGGGCGAGGCTCGTGACGCAGAGAAAGCGGAACCCGTGGTCCAGGGTGGGCGCAGCGGCCACGAGTCGCTGGAGCTGCTCCTCGGCGCCCGCCAGATCGCCAGCCTTGTACCGGCGGTCGGCCTCGGCCCACAGGGCGCGCGCCTCGTTGCCCGCCGCGGCGACGTCGGCGTCGACCTCCTTCTCGGTGCGTTGCTCGTAGGGCGAAGGCTCGGTTGCCCCGGCCGACCTACTCCACGCTACCAGCGCGAACGCGCAGAGCAGCACGGCAGCGCAGCGGTGGTGCCATGTCGCGCGCGCATCGATTCCCAAGCTCGTCATCTCGCCCCCGTCTTTTCGCGTCGCGCCTCTTCCTTCGAGACTTCGACGCGCTTCAGCGTCGCACGTCGGTTCGCGCCGCGTCAATCGTCGGTGGCCCAACGAGAAGTTGCCGGGAGGCCCTCCCCGGGGCGCTAGGCCGGTGCTAAAGGGTTGAACATGCCGTCGAACGCAGACCTTCTCGCGGTGGCCGAGCGCCGCCTCTACCCCAACTACCGCCCCGCTCCCTTCGCGCTGGCGAAGGGCCAAGGCTGCGAGCTGTGGGACGCCGACGGCAAGCGCTACCTCGATCTGTGCGCCGGCGTGGCCGTGTGTAGCGTGGGGCACGCGCACCCGCGCTGGGTGAAGGCCATCGCCGATCAGGCGGGCACCCTAGCTCACGTGTCGAACTGGTTCTACAATGCGCGCGGCATCGAGGCGGCCGCGAAGCTGGCAGAGATCGCCGGCATGGACCGGGTGTTCTTCTGCAACTCCGGGTGCGAGGCCAACGAGGCGGTGCTCAAGCTGGCGCGACACCACTTCTACGGCAAGGGCGAGAAGGAGCGGGTCCGCGTCATCGCCTTCGACAACGCCTTCCACGGCCGCACGCTCGGCGCCCTCAGCATGACCGGTACGCCCAAGTACCGCGAGGGCTTCGGCGAGCTGGGCAAGGTCACCCACGTACCGTACGGCGATCTCGCGGCGGTGAAGGCGGCCATGGGTCCCGACGTGTGCGCCATCATCGCCGAGCCCATCCAGGGCGAGGGCGGCGTGCTCCCGGCGCCGGCAGGTTTTTTCGAGGGATTGCGTGCACTCTGCAATGAATCCGGCGCGCTCTTCCTGGTGGACGAAGTGCAGACCGGGCTCGGCCGCATGGGCACCTGGTTCGCGTACCAGAAGGCCGACGTGCGCCCGGACGCGGTGGCATTGGCGAAGGGTCTCGGCGGCGGCTTTCCGGTGGGCGCCATGCTCACCACGGAAGCGCTGGCCGGCGCGCTCCCGCCCGGTACCCACGGAACCACGTATGGCGGCAACCCGCTGGCGGCGGCGGCGGTGCTCGAGGTGATCTCCATCGTCCAGGACGAGAAGCTCCTCGAAGGTGCGCGCACCAAGGGCGCGATGCTCCAGGCGGGGCTCGCAGCCATCGCCGCCGAGTTCCCCAAGGTGTGCGAGAGCGCGCGGGGCGACGGCCTGCTGCAGGGGCTCGTGATGCGCCCGGGCCAGAGCGCGCGGGATCTGGCGGCCAAGGCGTTCGCTTCCGGCTACCTCATCATCGGCGCTGGCGAACGCGTCCTCCGCTACGCCCCGCCGCTGATCATCACCGAGGCGCAAATTCAAGAAGGCCTCGACGCCACCCGCAAGCTGGTGGCGTCACTGTAGCGTGCAGCTCTCGGCGCTGTTGCTCCCAGCCAGCGAAGGCGAGCCCGCCGACGCGCTCGACGCGTTCGTCTCTCTCCGTCTCTTCGAGGGTGGCACGTGGTCGTCCCCGCGCGTCTCCGACGGCATCGACTCGTTTCGCGTCGTGCGCGAGAGCTCGACCCAACTCGAAGTGGCCGGACGCATCTGGGACATCGATCAGGTGCTCCACTCCTTCTGGCTGGTCGTCCAGCGAGACGATGCGGAGTCCCTCGACGTGGCGTGGACCCTGTACTTCGAGCCGGATGTGGGCGGCACCAGGTCCCGCCGGGCGCGCAACGCGATTCACGCCATCGACACGCCGTGCCAGATCGCGTGGCAGGGCATCTTCGAAGGTCGTGCGACGCTCGAGCCTGTCTAGTTTTGTTGCGACCGACGCGCGAGCCGCGGCTCTTCCGTACGCGAGAAATTCCATGCGTCTTTTTGCGCCGAGCGTGTTGGTCCTTTGGGCATTGACCGGGTGCGCGGCGGCAATCCGCGAGCGCTTCGAAGCGCAGGAGATCCCGCGGCTCAAGGAGCGCGCAGCCTTCGACCTGCAGTGCCCGAAGGAGCAGCTCACCACCGCCGAGCTCGGATCGATGGCGACCCAGGGGGTGAGCGGGTGCGGCAAGCGCGCCACCTACGTGCAGGCGCCGTCGGGGCAGTGGATCATGAACACCGAGCACCAGAACAAATAGCTAGGGCCGGTACGGTCGCGGGAGCTGATTGAGAAAGCGCACGTCGGACTCGGCCCGTTCGAGCGAGAAGGTCTCGTCCGACCCACTCTCGAGCGAGAGAAGCGATCGAACGCGTGGTGAATACACGATTCGAGCGCGCGCATTCTCGATGCAATCGGATCGCACGACCATGCGGACGTACGATTTCGACCCGCGATGTCGCGCGACGACCTCGGTGAACTCACCACCGGGACCAAGGAAGATGCGGCGCACGTATACCTTGGTGGCCGGGGCAAAGTGCTTGGTCCCGAGGCCGCCCGCGCTTGCTTCTGCGGGAAGGAACGACGTGTCGCGCACGATGTTCGCGACCGCAGCCCACAGCGGGACCGTCGTTGGAGGAGCGTTCGAGCGATACGGCATGAACGAGCGCGCTTCAGCTAGATCAGCCGGTATGGACCTCACCCCAAACCCCTCTCCCTGAAGGGAGAGGGGCTTTTGGGCTTTCCTCTTCCTACAGACCGAGGGCCTTCTCGACGGCGACGTATTCCATCTTGTGGGCCTGGGCGACGGGCTCGCAGGTGACGTGGCCGCCGTAGACGTTGATGCCCTTGAGGAGGCCCTTGTCGGCCTTGGCAGCGGCGACCAGACCGAGGTCGGCGATCTTCACGGCGTAGGCGAGGGTGGTGTTGGTGAGGGCCCAGGTGCTGGTCTGGGGGACCGCGCCCGGCATGTTGGCGACGCAGTAGTGGACGACGCCGCTGACTTCGTACGTCGGGTTGTCGTGGGTGGTGGGGCGGCAGGTCTCGATGCAGCCACCCTGATCCACGGCGACGTCGACGACCACGGAGCCGGGCTCCATGGTGGCGATCATCTCCTTGGTGACGAGCTTGGGGGCCCGCGCGCCGGTGACGAGCACACCGCCGACCACGAGATCGGCGCGGCGCACCGCGGCCTCGATGTTGATGGGGTTCGAGTAGAGGGTCTCCACGGCGCCGCCGAAGATGTCCTCGAGGTAGGCCATGGTCTCGGCCTTCACGTCGAGCACGGTGACCTGGGCGCCCATGCCGATGGCGATGGTGGCCGCGTTGCGACCGACCACGCCGCCGCCGAGGATGACCACGCGACCGCGGCGGGTGCCGGGCACGCCGCCGAGGAGGAGGCCCTTGCCGCCGTGCTCTTTCTCGAGGCACGAGGCGCCGACCTGCACGGCCATGCGGCCGGCGACTTCGCTCATGGGGCGAAGGAGCGGCAGGGTACCGTCCGGAGACTCGATGGTCTCGTAGGCCACCGCGGCGACCTTCTTCTCCGCGAGCTTCTTGGTGAGCTCCGGCTCCGGCGCCAGGTGCAGGTACGTGTAGAGGATGAGGCTCTCGCGGAAGAAGCCGTACTCGGCCGGGAGCGGCTCCTTGACCTTCACCACCATGTCGGCGCCCCAGGCCTCGGCGGCGGAGCCCACCATGGTCGCGCCGGCGGCGATGTAGTCGGCGTCCTTGATCCCGGCGCCTTCGCCGGCGGTCTTCTCGACGAGCACTTTGTGACCGCGCGCGGTGAGGCTCTTCACGCCAGCGGGGGTCATGCCAACACGGTACTCGCGAACTTTGATCTCTTTGGGTACGCCGATGATCACGGGAAGTCTCCTTGCGGGGGTAACGGCGCCGGACTCTAGCCCGGATTATTCGTGGGCCGGAAGGCGAATGGCACGAGGCGCGGGAAAGACGGGCGCACGCCGGACCGCAGACCCGAGACGGACTGTTGTTCCTTCGCAGGGTCGAGGACCGCCGTACGCCCGAGATTTCGCGATGCATCGTGTCATGCAGCCCCGGACCATGAATGATCCGGGCGGGTGAAAGAACGTGGCGCTACCAGGAAATTCCGGCGCCTTTTGCGCGTCGTGCGGTGCGGCATCGCGTGCCGCACGGCGTCATCCGCCGGCGGGCGAAACCGGCGACATTTGCGCTTCGATCATCCCGACGATGGCCTGGCGCCGGGCCGCCACCATCTCTGTGGACGACCAGTCCACCGGCCAGAGCGCGCGGTGAAAGGCCACCTCTTGATACGGGAACGCCACCAGCGCGATGACGGAAACGCACAGGTGCCGAGGGTCCAGCTCCTTGCGCACCACGCCGCTGTCCTGAAGCTCGACGATGCGCTCGACGATGGCGTCGAAGAGCGGACGAATGGCCTTGGCCAGCACCTCGCTCACCTGGAACCCACCATCGGCCCCCTCGTGACGCACCAGGGCCAAGAGCGCGCCGTGGGTGGCGAAGAAGCGCAAGAGCGCGTCGACGAACTGCTCGATGAGGCCCCGCAGCTCCTCCTTGGGCAACGCTCGCTCGCCGCGAGCCCGCTCGATGGAGGCGGAGGCGATGGACAAGAGCGCCCACACCTCTTGTGCCATCACCGAGAGCGCACGCTCGATGACCGCGCGATAGAGCCGGTCCTTGTCTTCGAAGTAGTGGTGAATGAGCGCCGCCTGGATGCCGGCGACGCGCGCGATGGACGCCAGGCGCGCGCCGTCGAAGCCCTTGGCCGCGAACTCGGCCTCGGCCGCGTCGAGGATGCGCTTCTTCGTCTCTTCGGCGTTCCGCTCCCTCCGCGGGGCACGGGGCGCGAGGGCTAGCTTTTCGCCTTTTTCCGGGTCGTCCATAGGGCTTGCGCGCACGCCGTAGCGAGTCCTCACCCTATCACGCTCCGCTGCGTTTTCCCCGGTTTCGTCAGGCACTGGCCTCCCAGGTTTCGTACTCGATGACGCCGAGCTCCTCGAAGCCCTTGCGCACCCGCGGCGTCAGGAGCCCGAGCTTGCGCACGTTGGGGACGATCTTGCTGAAGAGCAGGCTCTGGAACATGCGCATGAACGGCGACTCCAGCGCCAGCGCGTTGCACTCGGCCTTGGGCAAGCCCAGGCGCTCCCACACTTCTTCGCCCACGAAGCGCTCCCGAAGGAGCCGCGAGCTCTCCACGATGAAGTCCTCGCGATCGCGCAGCTCGCTCTCCTTCATCTCCTTGAAGGCATCCTTCAGCGAGAGCACGCCGAAGGCCACGTGCCGCGACTCGTCCTGGAGGATCATCTCGGTGATCTTGCAGATGAGCGGCTCCTCCGCCGTCTTGTGGATGAGGCCGAAGGCGCCCAGGGCGATGCCTTCGATCATGATCTGCATGCCCAGGTACTTGAAGTCCCAGCGCGAGTCGGTGAGCACCGTGTCGAGGAGCGTGCGCAAGGGCGGGCTGATGGGGTAGACGAGCTCGATCTTCTCGCGCAGATAGCGATCGTAGGCCTCCACGTGGCGCGCCTCGTCGAACACCTGCGCCGCCGCATAGAACTTCGCGTCCGGCGTGGGCGCCACCGCCACCAGCTGCGAGGTGGCGAGGAGCGCCCCTTGCTCACCGTGGAGGAAGTTCGAGAGCACATAGCTGGTCATGTGCTGCCGCAGCCGCGGGATCTCGGTCTTGGGGTCGAGCTTTCGCCACACCGAGGAACCGAACAGCGGGTTGAAGCTGTCGGGAATGTTCTGCCCTTCGGGATCGACCCGAGCGTCCCAAGGCAGGTCGGTGCGCGCGTTCCAGTTGAGGTCCTTCGACTTCTCGTAGAGGGCCCGGAGATCGGTTCGCTGCGAGGCGTAGTCCCAAGTGTAGACGAGCTCGTGCGCCACCGGGAGCGGCTCCGTGCCGCTCGGTCCGATGCGCGCGGGCCTCGCCTGGGTCTTCGCGAATTCCGTGTAGTTTACACTTTCATCGGAGCGCTTGAGGCGCACCTCGCTGGGCCGCTCGGTCGGCACGGGGCCTTCGCCCGAGAGGACCAAACCGGAGAAGGGAACCCGGCGGGCGAGCTGGCGGGCCATCTTCGAGGCACTTCCGAGGCTGGGAAATCGCATCTATTTAGTTTTTACTAAATTACATATTTGTCAAACAAGGCGAAAAACACCCATGATTGTAGATGCTTGCAGGCGCCTCAGTTGCGGGAGAGGACGACGTTGGTCACGGCCGAGCGGGCCGCACCGTTGCCACGGAAGGCGACGGAGAGGCGCGTGTCGGCGCCGAACGGGAGCGAGCACTGGGTTCGACCGGCGCCGCTCTGCACCTGCACGTCGTTGCCACGGCGGACGAGCGTGGAGCTATCGCCGAACGCGAAGAGACACTCGCTCGCGCCGATCTGCGCTTCGCGACCATCGGGTGCCCGGAGCACCACCGTGGGCGCCCCCTGGAACGTGAGCGTGAAGTCGCTGAAGTCGTAGACCGTGAGGGTGGCGGTCTCGCCGTCGCCGAGGACGAGGCCGCGCGTGCCGTCGAGCGCGAAGCTTCCGGTCTGGGGCGCGCGGTCCGGCGCGAAGCCGTCGAGGCCGGTGGTGAGCAGCGGCCGCGGGACGCGCTCGAAGGGGCTGCGGGTGGAGAAGCGTAGCGCGCGGAGCTTCGCCTGATCGTCGACCCATGCCACGAGCCCCAGATCCGGCGTATCGAGCGGAAGCGAGCCGGCCTGCGGGCCACCGCGGGGCGGAGCCGCAACCGGTGCGAACCCCTTCGCCGGCGCCCACGGATCGAAGCGGTACCAGATACCGCCCGCGAAGAGGATCGCCTGATCGTCGTTGCCGCGGAACAGCGAGAACGACTCGTTCTTGGGGATCGGGACCTTCCCCACCGGGTCGGCCACGCCGTCGGCGGAGATGCGCCAGACGTTCACGCGATCGGGATCGTCGGCGTCGAGCACCGCCAGCGCGCCACCCCCGGACATGGGCACGACGCTGCGGGTGCGGGTGGCGAGGAAGCGCGTGGGACGCCGGCCCGGAAGACGCGAGCCGTCGCGCTCGAAGATCTCGATGTCGGGCACCGCTTGGTTCGCGTCGTCTTGACCGCCGGTCACCAGCACCTGCCCGGAGACCAGCCGCACCGCCACCGGATTGCGCCGCGGGTAGTCCATGGTGCCGACGGAGCTGCGAATGCGCTTGGTCTTGGGGTCGATGGCCTCGAGCGAGCGAAGGGAACCAGCGCGGCCCCGACCGCCCACGAGGAGCGTCTCGCCGGACGCGAGAACGACCGCCGCATGCTCCGCGCGCTCCACGCCCAGCTCGATGCGCGACTCGAGAAAATCGCCATCGGCGTAGACCTCGGCGGTGCCGAGGGGAATCGAGCTCTCCGGGTCGGCGCCTCCGGCTACCAAGCCCCCCGCCCCGAAGCGCGTGACCGTCGGGTGCAAACGGCGTGACGCGAGGCCAATGGGCAGCTGGAGGGCGCGGCCGCGCGTGAGGTCGGCAGCGTACGTTCTCGGGACGTTGGAGCCATCGGCGCTGCGACCACCGGCGAAGAGGACCGTGTTGTCGCCGACCATACCGAGCCCGCCGTCCACCCGCACGCCGAGATCGGCGGAGAGCGCGCAGGCGGGACGGTCCTCGAGCACATTCGGCCACAGCAGCACGTGAACGTCGCCGCCCCCGGTGGTCGGCGCAATGCCCCGATAGGTGCGCGGGTCCTCCAAGGTAGACACATCGGCTACCAGCATCTTCGCGTCGGTGGGGAGCCCGTCGAGGTCGACTTTTGCGCGAAGGGGCGTCCGGTCCTGGGCGGGCGCATCGGCGGTGGGCTCGAAGTCGCCGGATGCATAGAACACCGCATACGCGCTACGGGTGTCGGGCGCGCAGGAGGCCGGGACGTGTACGAACACACTTCGCCGCACCGCGTCGCTCGTGCACCCGGGAACCGCCAGACCGAGCAAAAACGCCGCACCCAAGGCCGCGATCGCGGTCGTTCCCCTGCCG